>JAWLGW010000411.1:0-6253 GCA_041690735.1 Planctomycetota bacterium | reverse complement strand
GGTGGCGCATGCACACGCTGGAGCGAGGGGACGTTCACTTCATCCGAGGGGCCCGGCGCGGGCACCGCCCGGGCGGCCTGTACGTCGTGCTGGCGCCCGAGGGGGCCCGCAAGTGGCGCCTGCTCGACCTCGTCCGCCGGCGCGCGGCGACGGCGCCCGGGGGCGCGGTCGAGCGCGACCGGGCGGTCGTGCTCGACGTGGCGCACGACCGCGCGCGCCTGCGGCAGGCGCTGGAGGCCACCCTGGGACGCGGGCGCCCCGCGCGCGCCGTGGCGGTCGGGGCCTATCGACTGCTCCGCCATGGGGACCACACGCACCTGGTCTACGTGTGCGAGCTGCCGCACTCCCTGGAGGACGAGGAGGACCCGGACGTCGAGGAGGAGGCGAGCTACGTGGTGACGGCGCGGGATCCCGAGCGAGCAGCCCACCCGCGCGACCGCGCGCCGCGGCAGCGAGCGGCCCTGCCGCCGCCCCTGCAGCGGCTGTTCGCGAGCCGCCCAGCGGCGCCGATCGACCCGCCCGCCCTGCTCGACGCCCCCGGCCTCGAGCTGGAGCTGGTGGCCGCGGCGGACGACGTGACCGCGCAGCTGGGCGTCGAGCGCCTCTCCGCGGACGAGCCGGAGCCGCCGCACGTGTTCCGCCTGCTGCGCGCCGATCGGGCCGAGCGCCCGCCCGAGGCCCTCCCGCTCCGCCCTCCCAGGCGCGAGCGAACTTGATCCGGATCGACCGCCTCGCATTGATCGGGCGCCGCCGGTTCGATAGGCTCGCCCGGTCATGGGGACCCCGCACCGCCAACTCCTCCTGTCGCCGGTCGCCGCGCTGCTGGCCTGCCTGGCGCTCGTCATCGCCCCCGCTGCGGCGCTGTTCTATTGCGCCCCGCGGGCGCTGGGCGAGGAGGAGGTCCAGTGCACCGAGAGCGGACCGAAACGGCACAGCCCCTCGTCCAGCAGCCTGAGCGAGGTGCTCAGGCGCCAGCGGGAAGGGCGCGTCATCGCCTGGGGCTCGCAGGAAGAGCGCGCGCTCCTGTTCCGGGCTCGCGAGACGCGGGTCGTCGTCCCGACCTTCCGACTGCCTCCCTTGTTCGCGGCGCGCGACTGCTTGTTGCGCCCCAGTCGGTGTTAACGGGCCCAGGCGTTCGGCCGTCCCGGCTCGGTCTCCGCGCGCGCCCTCTCGGCGCCTGACCGGACCCCGAGCGCACCGAGCCCTCGGCTCGAGCGGGAGGCGCCGCCGCCGTCCCTGCGTCCCAACCCCGCATCGCCTGCCCAAACCTCAACCCGGCCGCGCGCGTCCTCGAGCCCGCGTGGCCAGGAGATCACCTTCCAATGAGCGACAGCGCCCCCGATCCCACCCCCGACAGCGCGGCCGCTCCGGCGCCCACCGGAGACGGCTGGTTCGACAACCTGCGCGGCGACCTCATGGGCGGCGTGACCGCCGGCATCGTCGCCCTCCCGCTGGCCCTCGGCTTCGGCGTCGCCTCGGGCATGGAGAACGGCGCCGCCGCCGGCCTGTACGGCGCGATCGCCGTGGGCATCCTGGCCGCCCTGTTCGGCGGCACCCCCACCCAGGTGTCGGGCCCGACCGGGCCCATGACGGTGGTCGTCGCCGGGCTGGTGGCGACCATCGTCGCCGCCGGCGCCAGCCCCGAGCTCATCTTCCTCGGCGTGATCCTGGCGGGGGCGGTGCAGATCGGCATGGGCTTCATGCGCCTGGGCAAGCTGGTCCACTACGTGCCCTACCCCGTGGTGTCGGGCTTCATGAGCGGGATCGGCGCGATCATCATCGCGCTCCAGATCCCCGTGCTGCTGGGCGCCGACCCGGTCAAGAGCCCCTCCGACGCCCTGGCGGGGGTGCCCGGCTTCATCGCCACGGCGAAGCTCGCGCCCCTCCTCCTCGGCCTGGGCACGGTCGCGGTGGTGTACCTCTCGCCCCGGATCACCAAGGCGGTGCCGGGGACCCTGGTCGCCCTCATCGGCATGACGGCGGTAGCCGCCCTGACCGGGCTCAACGTGGCGACGATCGACGCCATCCCCTCGGGCCTCCCCAGCCTCAAGCTGCCCGAGCTGTCCGCGGAGGCTCTCACGCTGGTGGCGCCCGCCGCTGTGGTGCTGGCGGTGCTGGGCGCCGTCGACTCGCTGCTCACGTCGCTGGTCGCCGACCGGGTCACCAACACCCGGCACGACAGCGACAAGGAGCTGATCGGTCAGGGCCTGGGCAACATGGCGGCCGGCCTGATCGGCGGCCTGCCGGGCGCGGGCGCGACCATGCGGACGGTGGTCAACGTCCAGTCGGGCGGCCGCGGCCGCCTCTCGGGCGCGACGCACGGCGTCCTGCTGCTGGCGGTGCTGCTGGGCCTGGCGCCGCTGGCCCAGATGATCCCCCTGGCGGTCCTGGCCGGCATCCTGGTCACCGTCGGGATCGGGATCCTCGACTACCGCGGCCTCAAGGACATCGCCAAGGTGCCGCGCGGTGACGCGGTCGTCATGACCACGGTGCTGGTGCTCACGGTGGTGGTGGACCTCATGTGGGCCGTGGGCGTGGGCGTCGTGATGTCGGCGCTGCTCATGGTGAAGCGGCTGGCCGATCAGCTGCCCGCCCAGCCGGACGAGTCGCTGCCGGCCAAGGCCGAGGTGGTCTCCGACAAGGTGCAGGTGTTGAGGACGCAGGACGCGCTGTTCTTCGGCAACGCCTCCCGGCTCCAGGGGGCCCTCAGCGAGCCCCTGGCCGCCGGCGGGAGCCTGGTGCTGGCGCTGGGCAAGCTGCGCTTCCTCGACCAGTCGGGCGCCTATGCCCTGGCGGACGCGATCCAGCGCCTGCGCGGCACCGGCGTCGAGGTGTACCTGGCCGAGGTGCAGGGCGAGCCCGGCGAGGTGCTCGGCCGCCTGGGTGTGGCCCCGGGGGTCGTCCCCGAGGAGCGGATCTTCCCCACGGCCGAGGCGGCGCTGGCCGCGCTGCCTGCCCCCCGCGAGGCCGGGGCCGAGGAGCCCGCGAGCGCTACCGAGCCCAGCGACAGCGAAGCGGTCGAGGTGTAGCCGCGCGCGGAGAGCCGCCGGAGGGATCGTCCCCCCGGCGGCTGTCGGACGGGAGGCGGGCGGGAGGCACGGCAGCGAGCGGTGTGGTTTCTGGGGGGCGACCCCCCCGAGGCTGTCGCTACACTCGGCGCATGGTCGACGTCGGAGGGGGAGATCCGGGCGGCGCGGGCGAGAGGGCGCGCCGCCGAATCGGCGGCTTCGAGCTCTTGCGGGAGCTCGGCCGCGGCGGCATGGGCGTGGTCTACGAGGCCCGCGACGTGGAGCTCGACCGGCGGGTCGCGCTCAAGGTCCTCAGGGCGGGCGGCGGGGCGCAGCACCTGGCGCGGTTCCAGGTGGAGGCCCGCGCGGTGGCTCGCCTCGACCACCCCAACGTGGTCCGGGTGTACTCCGCCGGCGAAGACGGGCCGGCCCGCTGGTACCTGGCCATGGAGCTGGTCGACGGCGAGAGCGTGGACCGGCGCCTGGCGCGCGAGGGGCCGCTGCCTCCCCGGGAGGCGGCGCGGGTGGCGC
This sequence comes from Planctomycetota bacterium, assembly GCA_041690735.1. Taxonomy (GTDB): domain Bacteria; phylum Planctomycetota; class J058; order J058; family J058; genus JAWLGW01. The sequence goes on along the minus strand of JAWLGW010000411.1, from coordinate 2,714 downwards.
GCGATCTGGCGAAGGGGCTGGCCTACGCCCACGAGCAGGGGGTCCTCCACCGCGACCTCAAGCCGCACAACGCCCTCATCGACGCCAGCGGCCGGGCCCGGCTCACTGACTTCGGCCTGGCGAAGCTGCGCGACGGCGGCGGCAGCCTGACGGCCACGGGGCAGGTCCTCGGCACCCCCTGCTACATGTCGCCCGAGCAGGCGGGCGGGGAGCGGCGCCGGATCGACGCCCGCAGCGACGTGTACGGTCTGGGCGCCGCCCTGTACCACATGCTGGCGGGGCGTCCGCCGTTCGAGGCGGGCAGCTTCGCGGCGCTCCTGCTGCAGGTCGTGAACGTCGTCCCCCCAGCGCCGAGCGACCTCGAGCCGGCGGTCCCCCGGGCCCTGGACCGCATCTGCCTGCAGTGCCTGGCGAAGGACCCCGCCCACCGCTACGCCTCGGCGGAGGACTTGGCGGCGGACCTCGACCGCTTCTTGGGGGGAGAAGAGCCCCAGGCGCGCCCCCCCAGCGGGACGGTGACGCAGCTGGCGCTGAGCTCGGTGCGGCGCCGCCCCGCCATCTCCGCTGGTCTCGGCGCGGCCGCGCTCCTGCTGGCCGCGAGCTTCGGGTTCGGCGCGGGCCGGCTCGGCGACCCCATTCCCGAGCCGGCCGCTGCTCCGCCGGTGCGCGCGACGGCGCCCCCGCCGGAGCGGCCGGCCGATCCTCCGGCCGATCCTCCGGCCGATCCTCCGGCCGATCCTCCGGCCGATCCTCCGGCCGATCCTCCGGCCGATCCTCCGGCCGATCCGAAGCGCCTGGCTGACGCCGATCCCGGCCCGGCGACCGAGCCCCCCGCGCCGCGCGAGCAGCTCCGGACCGGCGAGTCCGCGGCGGCGCCCGAGGCCTCGTGGGTGGCCTGGCGCCGCCAGCACCTGCCGCCAGACGACCGCGCGGTGGCCTTCGCGCACACCTGGGACGAGGCGCTGGCCGAGGCGCAGGCCCGCAACGTCCCGCTGGTGGTCGTCACCGTCGACGAGCGGCTGCCGAGCCTGCCGCCGTCCCTGCTCGAGCCCGCCGCCACGCGCCTGCTGCACGAAGACGCGGTCGCGGTGGCCGCCTCTCGCGGAGCCCACGAGGAGCGAGGGCCTGGCTCGCGCTGCTGGCTGTTCGTGACGATCCCCTGTGTGGACCACTGGGCCACGGCCAACGCGCTGGAGGGTTCGCCGCTGGCCCTCGCCGCAGGGCCCCTGTTCCCGCCCAGGGCGACGGTGTGCACGCCCACCGGGTCGCCGCTCTCCACGGTCGAGGGCCGGGCCTTGGACGCCGCGCGCCTGCGGGCGGCGCTGAGCGCGGCCCAGTCCTCGATCGGCCCGGCGCGCCTCACCGCCGAGGAGCTGTTCGGACCCCGCTGAGGGAGTCGTCCGAGTTGCTCGCCTGTCCGCGCCAGCGTACCGTGACGGCCTCGACCAGGAGTCGGCGTGGGACAGCAACCAGGGCGGGTCGCGCAGGTGCAGGCGTGGCTGGACGCGACCGCCGAGGCCCTCGGCGGCAAGGTGTTCGGCGTCTTCGATGGCGCCCGCGACGAGCGGATCTCGCTCGAGCTGGCGGCAGCGCCCAACAAGGCTTCGACGCTGTACTCGGGGGACCTGCCCCCCGAGCTCGAGGCCACCGCCCCCTGGCTGGTGGAGCTCGGGCACGGTCAGGACGCGCTCACCGAGTGGCTGCTCCAGCAAGGCTGGGGCAAGAGCTGGGGCGTGTTCTGCGTGGCGGACCTGAGCTTCAAGCAGCTGCGCAAGCACCTGCGCACCTTCCTCCTGGTCAAGACGGAGGAGGGCCGCCGGCTGTACTTCCGCTGGTACGACCCGCGGGTGCTGCGGGTGTACCTGCCCACCTGCACCCTCGACGAGCAGGCGGCCGTGTTCGGGTCGATCTCCGCCTTCCTGTGCGAGGACGAGGAGCCGGCGGCGACGCAGCTGTACCTCAAGGGTGACGACGGCCCCGTCGCGCGCCGCGGGTCGCTTCGCGCCGCGGCGTCCGCTCCGAAGAGCGCCGCGGCCGGGAGCGATGGAGGGGAGGCCGTCGCGGCCGCCGCCGAGGCGCGCCTGCTCGAGCTGTGGCCGCCCGAGCGGCTCGCGACCTGGGAGCGCGAGGAGCAGCGCCTGTCGCTGGCGCTGGAGGCGCTGCGCGAGGCCCCGGGCGACCGGGCGCTGCTCCGCTACGTCGCCGCGCAGGCGACCGAGCGGTGGCCTGCCTCCGCCGAGCAAGCGCCGCACACGGCGGCGGGCCTGGCGGCGCTGACCGCGGAGGGAGGCGCGCTGGCGTCCCTGCGGGAGGCGCTGCGGAGCCTCCCCGACGCCGCGGCGGAGGCGGTGGCGGCAGCCCTGGCGCCGCGCCTTCGCCTGAGCGAGGAGGCGCGAGCGCGGCTGCGCGCCGCCTGCGCGGTGGCGCAGCAGGCGGCGCGGCTCGAGAGCCTGCGCGGGCGGCTGGAGGAGGCCCCCGACGAGGCGGCGCTGCGCGAGGTCGGCGCGGCCCTCGACGCTCAGCTCGAGGCGGCGGAGGCGCTGCGGGCGGGCGACCACGCCGAGCTCGACGCGCTGCGGAGCGGCCTGTCGCGGGCGGTGCGCCGGCTCCGGCTCCGCGGGCCGCCGGACGCGCGGACCGCCCTCTCGGCCCTCAAGAGCTTGCTCATGGCGCTGCGCGTGCACCGCGATCCCGTGACTCCAGCTGAAGCCGAG
>JAWLGW010000410.1:0-6264 GCA_041690735.1 Planctomycetota bacterium | reverse complement strand
CCAAACCGGAGCACGTACGCCAGGGCGACGGCGAGCGTGAGGGAGGCGAGGGCGGAGAGGAGCACCACCGCCGCCTCGGCTCGGGTCGCGCGGATCATGCGGAGCTCCGCACCTCCAGCCCCCCGGGCGCAGCGAGCACGCCGCCCCTCAGCTCGTCCAGCAGGCCCCAGGCGAGCCCCAGCCCGAGGGCCAGGCCGCGGACGCCGATCAGCAGCGGCGCCGCCAGAGCGACCGGCGGATCGCGGCGCGCCACGCGGGCCACCAGGGGGAGGGCGGTGAAGGCGAGGACGCCGGCGGGCGTCAAGCCGACCCCCACGACGGGCAGCGCGAAGGGACCGCTCACCAGCAGGGCTCCGGCGGCGCCGACCGCGCCCAGCAGGGCCAGGGGAGCCAGGGCGACCTGCAGCTTGAGGGAGGCGGGGGTGTGGCTGTCGGACACGGCCTTGCCGGGGTGGCGCCGCAGGGTGGCCACCTTGAAGCGGCCGATCTTGCACTTCTTGCGGGCGTAGCCCCACAGGGTGTCGGCGTGCAGGTGAGCCACCCGCGCCTGCGGGGCGAACACCAGCCGGTGTCCGGCGGCGGCCACCCGGAAGGAGAGCTCCTGGTCCTCGGTGGAGGGGAGGAGGTAGCGCTCGTCGAACCCGCCCACCTCCTCGAGCACCTCGCGGCGGTAGGCGGCGGCGTAGGTGTCGACGAAGTCGATCGTCTCGCGGCCGGCCATGCGGGCGTAGCGCTCCTCGTACTCCACCTGCACGAACCGGGCCACCCAGGAGCGCTGCCGGGTCAGGTAGGCGCCCTTGGCGCCGGCCGTGGCCGGGTCAACGAAGGGGGCCAGCAGCGCCGCGGCGAAGCCGGGCTCGGGCTCGCAGTCGGCGTCGGTGAAGATCACCAGCGGCGTGTCGACCTCGGCCAGCCCGAGGTTGCGCGCCCGGGCGGGCCCGCGCCCGGGGCCGCGGATCACCTCGGCGCCGGCCTCGGCGGCGACCGTCCCCGTCGCGTCGAGCGAGCCGTCGTCCACCACGATCACCCGCAGCGGCAGGGGGCGCCCCTCCGCGTCCACCTGCGCCCGCAGGGCCCGGACGGTGGCGCCGATGCTCGCCGCCGCGTCGCGGGCCGGCACGACCACCGTGGCGCTAGGGGTGGCGACGCGGCTCACCGAGCGATCAGGCTTCGCCGCCGTTGGGGTCGCTGCAGGCGACCGTCTTCGTGCCGCCGTTCTTGTCGAACAGGTAGCGGGCGAAGGTGAGGAACGACTTGGCGGTGCGGCGGGCCTCGTAGGGGTCGGTGGCCACCTGCTTGGCCTTGCGCGCCAGGTAGTTCGGGCGCAGGTAGAACTCGCGCCGCGCCCGGTCGCAGAACTCGCGCAGGTCCTCCGAGGGGAGGTTCGGCCGCTCGACGACGCTGCGGTGCAGCCCCTCGGGGGTGAGCCAGCGGTCGTAGGAGTTGGTCTCCAGCAGCCCCTCCCGCTCGGCCCACTCGTAGGCCTCGGTGCCGGGGTAGACCATGAGGGGGAAGAACTGCGCGGTGTCGGGCTCGAGGCGCTTGGCGAACTCGAGGGTCCGCTGCAGGCTGTCGTGGGTCTCGCCCGGGTTCCCGACCATGAAGCAGCCGTGGACCATGACGTCGGCCTTCTTGGCGTCGGCGAAGAACCGCTCGATCTGGCCCACCTCGATCTTCTTCTTGACGTTGTCGAGGATCTCCTGATCCGCGCTCTCCACGCCCACGCACAGGAGGCGCAGGTTCGCCTTGCGCAGCAGCCGCAGGGTCTCGTAGTCGACGTCGCAGCGGGCGTTGGCGGTCCACTTGAGCTTGACCCGGCGCCGGATCATCTCCTCGGCGAAGCGGCGGCAGCGCTTCTTGTCGACGGTGAGGGTGTCGTCCTCGATGAACACCTCGCGCACGCCCGGGAACTCGCGCTCGATGTACTTGAACTCGTCGACGATCGCCTCGACCGGCCGGCGCCGGTACAGGTGCCCCGTCAGGGTCTGCGGGAACAGGCAGTAGGTGCACCGATACGGGCAGCCGCGCCCGGTGATGATCGTCACCACCGGATGCCGTGTGATCGCGTAGAAGTAGCGCGTCCAGTGGCCGAAGAAGTGCTTCTTGTAGACCCGCGCCACGTGGGGCAGCTCGCTGATGTCGATCTGGTCGGGCCGGTCGGGCTCGACCACCCGCTCGCCGTCCGGGCTGCGCCAGGTCAGCCCCTTGATCCCCGCCGGGTCCTTGCCGCCGCCCGCCAGCCGCTCGGCCAGCTCCAGCAAAGTCCAGTCGTACTCCCGCCGGGCCACCGCGTCGACCTTGGGGGCCGCGTCCAGCGTCTCGTCCGGCTTGGCGGAGGTGTGGGTCCCCACCAGGACCGTGTAGGCCCCGGTCAGCTCCTTGAGCGCCTCGGCCGCCCGAATGTCGTTGCTGATCGACGGCGTAGTGGTCGCCACCACCACCAGCTCGGGCCGGAAGGTCCGCGCCCGCTCCACCACGTCCGACATCTCGACGTCCTCGCCGGGACCGTCGATCAGCAAGACGTCGAACCCGTGCGCCTCGAGCAGGCCGGCCGCGTAGGCCAACCAGATCGGGTAGTACAGGGTCCGGCTCTTGGTCACCGCGGGCGACCGCTGGTGAGAGCTGTAGTTCTTGTGGAAGGGAGCGTTCAGGCAGAGGACGCGCATGGCAGAGAGGGTACCCTTCCGGGGCCGGACTGGCGAGGCAGAGGCCGCCCCATTTCTCCCCACACCGCCGCGGGCGCCGTCCGGCGGCCCGGTACATAACGCGCGGCGGCCAATGCCTTGGCCGCCGCGTACGGAGGAGAAGGGATTTGAACCCTTGGAAGGATTGCTCCCTCACTGGTTTTCGAAACCAGCCCGTTCGACCGCTCCGGCACCCCTCCTGGAGGGGAGAGGGTAACCGCAGGGGCGGTGGACATCAATCGACACCGCCCAGCTCCCTATCCGACGACCGCCTCCCGAACCACGTGCAGCAGGTGGCGCGGGTGGCGCAGCCCGTACACGACCTGCCGGACGCCGACGTTCTTGATCGTCCGCCGCAGCTGGTGCCGGCGCCAGCGGCGGTTCGCCTCGTGCAGGATCCAGGCCAGGTCGTCCGGAGAGAGGTGCTCGGTCCGGATCGGGCTGCTGGTGCGGCCGTCGAACTTGTCGAAGTCCTCCTCCGCGATCAACCCCTGCGCGCGGGCCTTCTCGTACAACGCGCTGCCCGGGAACGGCTGCATGAGCGAGAACTGGAGCGAATCGGGCGAGAGCTCCAGCGCGAAGTCGATCGTCTTGCGCGCGGAGTCCCAGGTCTCGCCGGGGTGCCCGAAGGAGAAGGTGAGGTGGGTCTTCACCCCCAGCTCCCTCGCCCAGCTCACGGCCCGCCGCACCTGCTCGAGGTCGAGGGCCTTCTCCATGGCATCGACGATGCGCTGCTCCCCCGACTCGACGCCGAACTTGATGAACTCGAGGCCCGACTCGGCCAGCGCGGCGAAGGTCGGCTGGTCGAAGGTGTCGGCCCGCCCCATGAGGCCCCAGGGGACCGTGGAGCCGCGCTCCTTGAGCGCCCGCGCGAACTCCTTCATGCGGCGCTTGCCGAGGTTGAAGGTGTCGTCGTCGAAGTACGCCGCCTGCTGCCCGTAGCGCGGCACGCACTCGACCATCTCGGCCACCACGTCGTCCACATCTCGGGTGCGGTAGTTGCGCCCGCCGTACATGAACTGAGGCCAGATGCAGAAGTCGCACTTGAACGGACAGCCGCGGCTGGCCCACATCTGGAGCACTGGCTGCGGGAGCGCCGCCGGCGCCTCCACGTAGAGGTCCATGGGGAGCTGCTCCCGATCGGGCCAGGGGTACTCGTCGATCTTCTTGAGCAGCGTGCGCGGGGCGTTCGTGACCGTGTCGCCCTGCCGGTCGCGGAACAGGAGCCCCGGGATGGCGCGGAGGTCACCGCCTTGCCGGAGCGCCTCGACCAGCTCCAGCAGGGTGTACTCGTACTCGCCCTTCATGAAGTAGTCGACGTCCGGATCGGTCGCCAGCACGTCGGGCTCCTCGCCCTCGAGCCAGGAGTGGGCGCCGCACCACACGATCGGGACGTCGCGCCCCAGGGCGGCACGCAGCCGGCGGACCATGTCGCGGTCGGTGCTGAGTGAGGCGGTCGAGATCTCCAGCACGACCACGTCGGGGGCGACGGCGACGGCGCGGCGCAGGAAGGACGCGGCGTCGCAGCGCTCGGCGCAGCCGTCCAACAGCTCGGTCTCGTGGCCGCTCCGCTGGAGAACCGCTGAGGCATACGCCATGTAGAAGGGGAACGGCATGTACTGAGCGTCGGCGGCCTCCATGTGGGGCCAGCGCGATCCCGCGCGGACGCCGTAGTACCCCGGGCGACTCCAAGGGGGATTGCCGATCAACACCTTCATCTCGGCCTCGCTTCTGCCTCGCGCCCGCTGTGCTTGTACTTCACGCCAGGTGGACGCTCAAGGCTGCGACCTAGAGCCCCAGGCAGATCCGCCCGCCTTCGCGCACCTCGACGGGAACGACCCGCGCGGTGAGGGACGGCAACGTCTCGCAGCGACCGCTCCGGATGTCGAACCGGTGCTCGTGGTACGGGCACACGATGGTGTAGCCCTCCAGGCGGCCTGCTCCGAGCGGTCCCGAGGCGTGCGGGCACTCGTCGAGCGTGGCGTGCACCTCCTCGCCCACCCGATACAGGACGTAGTCCACCCCATCCACCACGACCACCCGCGGGGCGCCCTCCTCGAGGTCCTGCAGGGAGGCTACCTCCACCCACCGGCTAGGCGCTGCGGGCGCCTCGGCGGCAGGACCCGGGCCGTCCGCCGCGGCCTGCGGCAGGGGGCGTGCTTCCCGTCGCGGCGACGCGTCGCCCGTGGATCCCTCCGCCGTCGCCCGCGGCCACTCCCGCTCCGGCAGGAGCCGGTCGATCACCGCATCGACCACTCGGTGGTACAGGCGCTGAACCCGGCGTCGGATCTGAAGTCGCGTCACGCAGCCTCCTCCGCCAGCTTGCCGCGGCGCCGTCACCGTCGCCAGTGGAGCGCGCGCGCATCGCAAGCGTGGGCGGATGTCGAGATTCGGGTTATCTTCCCTCAACGCGCGCCAGGGCGGGCGCGCCAGCGTCAGGAGCCGCGGATGGCCGTCGTCGTCGTCACTGGTTCGACCGGCCTGGTGGGCTCGGAGACGGCCCGTTTCTACTGCGAGCAGGGCTTCGACGTCGTCGGCATCGATAACGACATGCGCCGCGTGTTCTTCGGCGACGAGGCCTCGACGGCCTGGAACCGCCGCGCGCTGGAAGAGGCCCACCGCAACTACTCCCACGCCGAGATCGACATCCGGGACCGCGAGGTCCTGCGCGGCCTGTTCGAGCGCTATCGGGACCAGGTGGCGCTGATCGTCCACACCGCGGCGCAGCCATCGCACGACTGGGCGGCGCGCGAGCCGTTCACCGACTTCGGGGTCAACGCCGTGGGGACGCTCAACGTCCTCGAGGTCTATCGGGAGCTGTGCGCCGAGGCCGTGTTCGTGTTCACCTCGACGAACAAGGTCTACGGCGACCTCCCCAACCGCCTCCCCCTCGTGGAGCGAGAGCTGCGCTGGGAGATCGAGCCCGGCCACCGCTACGAGCAGGGGATCGACGAGACCATGTCGATCGATCAGTCGACGCACAGCCTGTTCGGCGTCTCCAAGGCCGCCGCTGACCTCATGGTCCAGGAGTACGGGCGCTACTTCGGCCTCAAGACGGGCGTGTTCCGCGGCGGCTGCCTCACCGGCCCCGCCCACTCCGGGGCGGAGCTGCACGGCTTCCTGTCTTACCTCATGCGGTGCTGCGTCAGCGGCCGCCGCTACACGATCTTCGGCTACCAGGGCAAGCAGGTCCGCGACAACATCCACTCGTCGGACCTGATCCGCGCCTTCGACGCCTTCTTCCGAGCCCCCAGGCCGGGGGAGGTCTACAACATCGGCGGCGGCCGCCACGCCAACGTCTCCATGCGCGAGGCGATCGCGCTCTGCGAGGAGATCGCGGCTCGCCCGTTGGACGTGGAGTACGCGGACCGCAACAGGATCGGCGACCACATGTGGTGGGTCAGCGACCTCCGCAAGTTCCAGGGTCACTACCCCGAGTGGCGGCAGGAGTACGACATCCGGCGCACCCTGGAGGAGATCTACGACGCGCAGCGACGGCTGGTCTCCTGACGTGGACTACCGGGCGGCGCTGGTCACGGGCGGAGCCGGCTTCGTCGGCAGCAACCTGGCGATCGGGCTC
>JAWLGW010000409.1:0-6306 GCA_041690735.1 Planctomycetota bacterium | reverse complement strand
GTCCTCGCCGCGGGCCTGCCAGCCGTCCGCCCAGGTCCAGGTGTCCTTGAACGTCTTCTGGGGGGGCTCGCTGCGGTGACCGCCGTACAGCACGAGCTCTCCCCGCTTGCCGTCGTAGGCCGCTCCGTTGGGCGAGCCGCCGCGTCGGGGCGGCTGCTGGGCTGCTGCGTCGGCCGGCCTCCACGGGGCCCACCGCAGGACGCGCGGGGCCGGCGCGTCCTGCGCGACCTGCTCCGGCGTCTCCCCGGGCGGGGCTGCCGGCGGGTGCGCCCGCGGCTCGCCCGACACCGCGTCCGGGCGCTCGGCGGCCGGAGCGCGCCACGCCCAGGCGACGACGGCCGCCGCAGCGACGGCCAGGGCGAGCGCGATCGCGACGAGCCGCCCCGCCCTGCCGCGCCTCGGCCGGTCGCCAGCGGCGCGCGCGATCCGCGCGAGCTGCAGGCCGAGCGCCGCGGCCGAAGGCGGCCGCTCCGCCGGGTCCTTCGCCAGGCACTGCACGCACAGCGCGTCCAGCGCCGGGGGGATCGGTCGCCCGCTCGCCGACGGCGCCGGCGGAGGCTGGGTCAGCAGCGCCTTCACGACGTTGATCGGGCTCGGCCCCGTAAAGGGCGGCTCGCCGGTGAGCATGGCGTACAGCACGGCCCCCAGACCGTAGAGGTCGGACGCGGGTCCGACCGCGCCGCGCTCGCCGCTCGCCTGCTCGGGCGCCATGTACTCCGGCGTTCCCAGCAGGTCCCCGGTGCGGGTCAGGGCGTGGTCCTCCTCGCTCCGCACCAGGCCGAAGTCGACCAGGCGCGGGCGGCCGTCGAGGCCGAGCAGGACGTTGGCGGGCTTGAGGTCGCGGTGGAGCACCCCCCGCGCGTGGACGTACTCCAGGGCCGCCGCCAGGGCCGCGGCGATCTCGATTGCCTCACCGACCTCGAGCGGCCCTTGCCGGCGGAGGCGCTGCTCGAGCGACTCGCCCTCGATCAGCTCCATCGCCAGGTAGACGACGCGGCCTTCCCGCCCCGCGTCGAGGACCCTCACCACGACCGGGTGGTCGAGCTGAGACAGGACGATGGCCTCCCGCTCGAACCGCTGCAGCAGCGTCGAGTCGGGCCCGGGCTCGAGCAGCTTGAGGGCCACCTCGCGCTCCAGATGGAGGTCTCGAGCCGCGAACACGGCGCCCATGCCGCCGCGGCCCAGCTCGCGCAGCAGCTCGTAGCGACCGATCCTGCGCATCCCCGACCCGCTCATCGCCGCCGCTCCTCGATCCAGCCCTCGACGACCTCCTCCAGCAGATCGAGCGGCAGCGCCCCCTGGGCGAGCACCACGTCGTGGAAGGCGCGCACGCCGAACCGCTCGCCCAGGGCCGCCTCCGCCTGCGCGCGCCGGGCGCGGAGCTTCAGCTCGCCGTGCTTGTAGGCCAGGGCCTGGCCGGGCCAGCTGATGTAGCGGTCGACCTCCCGCTCCACGTTCTCCTGGGTGAGGGCGCTGTTGGTCAGCATGAGGTCGATCGCCTGCTGGCGGCTCCAGCCCAGGGCGTGGATCCCGGTGTCGACCACCAGGCGGAGGGCCCGCCACATCTCGTAGCTGAGGCGGCCGAAGTCGTCGTAGGGGTCGGCGTACAGGCCGCGCGGGCTGTCGCTGCCGGGCGGGCGCATCTCGAGGCCCAGGCGCTCGGCGTATAGGCCCCACCCCTCCACGAAGGCGGTGAAGTTGACGGTCTGGCGCCACTCGGGCACGTCCTCCATCTCGGCGGCCAGGGCGAGCTGCAGGTGGTGACCCGGCACGGCCTCGTGGAGGGTGAGGGCCACCATTTCGTACTTCGGCCGCTGGTCGAGGCGGTGGGTGTTGGCGACGAACCACCCCGGCGTGCCGTTCTTCAGCGACCCCCGGTAGTAGTAGGCAGTGGGGGAGCTGGGGGCGATCAGGGGGTCCATGGCCTTGACCCCGTACGGCATGCGGGGCAAGCGGCCGAACAGCCGGGGCAGCTCGGCGTCCACGGTCTTGGCGATCGCCCGGTAGCCGTCGAGCAGCGCCTGGGCGTCGTCGAAGTAGAACCGCTCCTGCTCGCGCAGCCACTCCACGAAGGCCGCCACCAGGGCCGCCCCCTCCAGCTCTTCCTTGCGGGGGAAGTCGGTGCGGGCGATCACCTCCTCCATCTCCTCGCGGATCCGGGCCAGCTCCCGCTGGCCCAGGGCGTGGACCTCCTGGGGCGAGAGGTCGGTGGTGGTGTGGGCCCGCACCGCGTGCGCGTAGTACGCGGCGCCCTCGGGCAGGGCGCTGGCCGCCAGGCTCTCGCGGGCCTTCGGCACGTACTCCTCCGCCAGGAACTCCCCCAGCCGCTGGTAGGCCGGGATCACCTGCTCGCCCAGCACCTTCCGCCCCCGGACCGCCAGGGGGTCGTCCTGGGCGAGGGCGCGCAGCGGCGCGAACAGCGGGTGCTGCCGAGGCTCCGCCCGCAGCTCGGGCGTCGCCTGCGCGAGGGCCTGCTCGGCCACCCGGCCCAGCACCGCCCGCGGCGGCGTGCGTCCGGCGGCGAGGCCGGCGCGCAGGTTGGCGATCTGCTGGTCGAGGTAGCGGGGGATCGCCGCCAGGCGCTCGACCCACGCCCGCCGCTGCTCCTGGCTGGTGAAGGAGAGCCGCCCGGGGAGCTGGATCAGGTCCTGCTGCGGGCCGCCCATGGGCCCGACCGGCATTTGCCAGCCGGCGAAGCGCGCCCCCGCGATCCGCTCCTCCAGCTCGCGGCGCAGCAGCGCCGCGTCGAGGCGCCGAGCGGGCGAGAGCGCCTGGCCCTTCGCCTCGAGCAGCGCGTCCAGGGCGGCCAGGCGTGCCCGCGACTCCTCCAGCCGGGCGGCGAAGGCCTCGGGGCGCACGTCGGGCAGCCGATCGTCGAAGCGGCGGTCGCCGCGCACGCTGGCCCAGGTGGGCCAGGCCCGCATGCTCGCCTCGAGGTCGGCCTCCAGCAGATCGAGCAGGGCGCGGTCGGCGTCCGCAGACTCGCCCTCCCCGGAGACGCTCTGGGCGCGCGCCGAGGGGGTGACGACCAGCGCCAGGGCGCCGGCGAAGAAAATCGAGATGACCTGCCGTCGCTGCGCGCGATGCATGAGCGCCTCCCCTCCCGGGCGGGGCGCCAGGTTGCGACGGCGCTGCCGTGAGGGCAAGGGATGGCCAACTTTTTCAGGCACTTAAGGTCTCCGGGGGGTGTCGGATCCTTCGGCTAAGGTTTGGGTGTCATGAGCGCGCACCTCCCCGGCACCCTCGCTCCTCGCCTCCTCGGCAACAACGCGGCGCCTCCGCGCCCGCCCGGGCGGTGCGACGCGGTGGCCCTCGCCAAGTTGGTGCCGCCGGTCGACCACTGGCGCCTGTTCGGCGACCTCGAGGGCAGCGCCCGGTTCCTCGACATCGAGACGGTGGGGCTGCAGCTCACCGACCCGATCACCCTGGTGGGGATCAGCGACGGCTACTTCTCCACGGTGCTGGTCCGCGGCCGGGACCTGAACCGCGAGCGCCTGTGGGAGGCGCTGGCGGGGGCCCGGCTGCTCGTCACCTTCAACGGGGCCGCCTTCGACCTGCCCCGCCTGCGGCGGGCCTTCCCCGGGCTGCCGGCCTGGGACCTGCCCCACTTCGACCTCGCGATCCTCGGCCGCCGGGTGGGCCTGCGGGGCGGGCTCAAGGCGGTGGAGCGGGCCCTCGGCCGCGAGCGCCCGCCCGAGCTGGAGGCGGTCGATGGCGCCGAGGCCGTGCGCCTGTGGGAGGCGTATCAGGCGGGCGACCGGGCGGCCCTCACCCAGCTGACCCACTACTGCCGGGCCGACACCGAGGCCCTCCAGGCGCTGGCGCCGCGGATCTACCAGCGCCTCCTCGCCCAGGCGGGCGAGGTCGGGGTGGGGTGGTTGCCGCCCCTGTGGGGGACGCGGCGGGCTCAGGCTTCGGGCAGTCCTTCCGCGCCCCCGTCCGCGATCGCGGCCAGCAGCGTGGGCGCCAGCGCGGCGAACAGCTCGCCCGCCGCCCGGGCGTCGGCGCACGCGTAGCGGGCGAGCGCCGGGTAGTCGCCGCCCTCGAAGGTCGCGGCCACGTCACCGCCGTCCATGGCCGCCTTGGGGCTGGCGAGGCCGAACACTCCGCACCAGTAGTCGAGGGACAGCCGCTCGCGCACGGCGCCGAAGAACGACAGCACCTCGCTCACGTCGCAGTGGGGCCACAGGGCGCGCCGGTCGCCCACCAGGTCCACGGATGGCCGCACCCCCAGCACCGCCGAGCGGATCGCCAGCACCGGCCCGTCGAAGCCCCGCCCGTTGAAGCTGACCAGGCGGCGCCGCCCGTCGCGCGCCGCCGCCGCCCGCGCCCAGAAGGTCCGCAGCAGGTCCGCCTCCTCGCGGAACCGGTGCACCACCGGCGCCCCCTCCACCCGGTCGGTGGCCGCGCCGAGGTCGGGCACCAGGGACAAGGCCTCGCCCGGACCGGCGCCGTCCCACAGACCGACCGCCACCACCCTAGCCAGGCCGGGGTACAGCGACACGGTCTGGGCGGCGGCGCGGGCGTCGTCGGGCGCCCGCCCCCGGTGCTCGTCGCGGCGGGTCAGGTAGGCCTGCAGCCGGGGCGGGACGTCGTCCCACCTGCCGTGGGTCTCGATGTCGAAGGCGAGCATGGGGCGGCTCCTCGCCCCCTACAATGCCTTCCATGTCCGACGCCGACCGGATCAAGTGGGACGCCCGCTATCGGGAGCGGACCGGGCCGCTGCGCCCTCCCGACCCCTGGCTCACCGAGCTCGAGCTGCCCGCCGGCGGGCGGGCCCTCGACCTCGCGGGGGGCGACGGCCGCCACGCCCTGTACCTGGCGCGCCGCGGCCTCGAGGTCACCCTGTGCGACGTGTCGCCGGTCGCCCTCGAGCGGGCCGCCGAGCAGGCCGCCGCGGCCGGCCTGCCCCTGCGGACGGTCGCCGTCGACCTCGAGCGGGAGCCTCTCCCGATAGGGCCGTGGGACCTGATCGTGGTGTTCCACTACCTGCAGCGGTCGCTGTTCGCGACCGTCCCCCAGGCGCTGGCCCCGGGCGGGCTGCTGGTCTTCTGCCAGCCCACCCGGGCCAACCTGGAGCGTCACCCCCACCCCAGCGCCAGGTTCCTGCTGGAGGACGGCGAGCTGCCGGGGCTGCTCACCGGCCTGGAGGTGCTGCGCTACGAGGAGGGCTGGCTGGGCGACGACCCGCGCCACGAGGCGAGGCTGGTGGCGCGGAGAGTGACCTGAGGAGGAGGCGCGCCCTCCGGAGGCCTTGGAGAACACGGAATATCAAACACAGAAATATCAATGAAAACAGGGAACGGCTCGCTCGGCGCTGTTCCCTGTTCTCGTTCTCTGTTTGCTGTTGATACTCCGTGTTCGAACTACTTCTTGAGCGTCCCCGCGTCCGTGGTCTCCAGGCGGCGGATCGTGAAGCCCTTCTTCTGCAGCAGGGCCAGCATGCCCTCCTCACCCGGCCAGTGCAGGGCGCCGACCGCGAAGAAATACGACTTGTCGGGCTCCGCCTCCAGCTTCTGGGCGATCCGGTCGGCCATGCGGACGTTTCGGTCGGTGAGCAGGCGCTTCATGAACGCCGCGCTCGCCTCGTCGTCCTCCTTCATCTCCTTCTTGGCCTCGGCCTGCAGCGCCTCGAGGTCGCCGCTCAGCCACACCTTGATCAGCGCCTCGTGGGGCGAGGACCCCTCGGCCAGAGCCTCCTCCAGCTTGTCGAGGGTCTTCTCGAACTGCTCGACCTGCTGCTCGTCGGTGAGCGAGTCGAACACGCCCAGCTGCTCCTCGATCGTCTCCAGGCCGCCGACCTCCTTACCGGCCTGCTGGGCGCGGGAGTACAGCTCGGCGTCGAGGGCCTGCTTGCCCATCTGCTGGGCGGGGAGGAAGTCGAGCTGGCTGAGGAACTGTCCAAAAGCCCACGGCTTGAGCTTGGCGAAGGGACCCAGCGCGCCCTGGCCCATCTTCTTCTGCAGGTAGCCCTCGGCCCGCTTCAGCAGCGCATCGGGCAGCACGTCGTGGAGGGTCTTCTGGCCGGGCAGCATGAGGTGCTGCGTCATGCCCATCTGCGACATGCGGTCCATCTTCAGCTCGGCGTAGAACGCGTCGCACCGCTCCACCGCCTCGTTCACCACCGCGGGCAGCTTCAGCACCCGGTCGTCGGGGACGTGCATGGTCCCGTACAGGAAGGTCGGCGCCTCGCGCCCCTCGATCACCCACAGGAAGGGGCGGGTGGCGGACTGGGTGCCGGTCTTGTCCGGCGCTTTGTCCTGGGCCAGGGCCGGCAGGCCGAACAGGGTGAGCGCCAGCGCGAGC
>JAWLGW010000408.1:0-6307 GCA_041690735.1 Planctomycetota bacterium | reverse complement strand
GCGCTGCGCGGGCTCGTCCTTGGCGATCAGGGGGAAGAACCCCTCCAGGATCGCCTCGCGCACCTCGTCCTGGGTGAGCTTGGCCCGCAGGGTGGTGCCGATCAGCTTGGTGCCGCGCTTGGCGACCGAGACCTGCACCTCGTCGCGCTCGCCCTCGAGCAGGCGGACCTTCGCCTCCCGGCAGGCCTGCACCAGCGCGTGCCAGGAGCGGGGGTCGAGCGACTTGCCCAGGCGGCTCTCCACCCGCCGGGCCAGGGCCAGGTCCATGTTGTCGCCGCCCAGCAGCAGGTGCTCGCCTACCGCGGTGCGGGCGAAGCCGGGCTCGCCCTCCTCGCCGAGGGTCACCTCGATCAGCGAGAAGTCGGTGGTGCCGCCGCCCACGTCGCAGACCAGGATGCGCTCGCCGGGGGTGAGCAGGTCTCGCCACTCCTCCTCGTGGGCGGCGATCCAGGCGTACAGCGCCGCCTGGGGCTCCTCGATCAGGAGCGCGTCCAGCCCGGCTTGCCGGATCGCGGCCACCGTCAGCTCGCGGGCCACCTCGTCGAACGAGGCGGGGATCGTGACCACGATGTCCTGCCGGTCGAGGGCCTTGCTGGGGTCGCCGCTCGCCACCTCGTGGTCCCAGGCCTCGCGCAGGTGGCGCAGCAGGAGGGCCTCCACCTCCACCGGGGAGCGCTTCTGGACCTCCTCGGGAGCCCCCCAGGGGAGGATCGCCGCCTTGCGGTCGACGCCCGGATGGCACAGCCACGACTTGGCCGAGGTGATCAGCCGGTCGGGGGTGACGGTCCCCCGGCGGCGGGCCAGCTCGCCCACCACCACCGAGGGGGTCTGGCCCCAGGGGAGGGCCACCTGCTCGGCCGCGAGCTCGTGACCCCCCCGCACGTAGGCGGCGGACGGCAGGCCGCGCAGGGACTCGACCAGGCCGGGCTCGGTGTGCTGCGGCACGGGGAAGTGGCGCACCGCGCGCGCCTTGCGGCCCGAGCGGCGGTCCACGTAGGCCAGCGCCGTGTTGGTGGTGCCGAGGTCGATCCCGACCACGTAGCGGGTCTTGGCGATCTCCCCCGTGGGGGGCCGCTGCTGCGCTCCCGATCGCTCCGGGTCCTTGCGCCCCTTGCGCATCGCCGGCCGGATCCCCCCGGGGAGCCTACTCCCCGTCCTGCTCGCGGACGTTCCACTCCAGCTTGAAGGCCCGCCCGTCGCGCGCCACGCAGTGCACCTCGAGCGTCCCCACCTCGGTCACCTGCGACTGCAGCTTGACCGGGATCGCCGTGCCCTGCCCCTCGCCCTCGCCGCCCGGCAGGGTCACCTCCAGCGGCGCCAGCTCGGTCAACTCGCCCTCGTCCCACCCCTCGAGGAGGGTGCCCACCGAGTCCTCCTTGCGGGTGGTGGAGCCGAGGAAGCGGAACTCCGCCGGCTCGCCCACCAGCAGCGAGAACTCCCGCTGGGAGACCTCGCTGGAGGTGCCCTCCTCCATGCCGAAGGGCGCCACGCACAGCGCCTTGAGCGGGGCGGGCATGCCGGGTACCGCCGGCAGGCTGGACTCGATCCCCACGTAGTACGAGCGGGCGGTGCCCCCGCGGATCCGCACCCCGCGGCCCCGCCGCACCATGCCGTAGGCGGCGGCGCCGCGGGCCACCGCCAGGTCGAGGTCCTCGCCCTCGAGCACCTTGAGCGGCGGGCGCTTGGCGGCCTTGAGCCACCCGTTGATCACCTTGAGGGCCGCCTCGCGCACGGGCTGGCCCTTGAACACGCCGCCGTTGAACAGGATCGCGGTGGGGTAGGCGAAGCCGTCCTCCACGCCATCGGTGGTGTCTTGGGCGGCGAGGAAGGCGGCCACGTGCTTGGTGATCGCCGGGTCCGCCTCGAAGGGGAGGCCGATCTCGGCCAGGCCGGCGCCCCGGCGGCGGGCCGGGCGCTCGCTGGCGTCGCACCTGGGGAAGAAGCCCTTGATCAGGACCTTGTCCACGTCCTCGCGCCGCAGCTCGGTCTTGAGGGAGCCGCCGATCAGCTTGCTGCCGCGGCCCAGGATCGTGACCGGCGCCGACTCCTTGTCGGCGCTGGCGAGCAGCGTCTCCTTGGCCGCGCGGCAGGCCTGCCACAGGGCCCGCGACTGCCAGGCGTCGAGGCCCTTGCCCTTGTCCTTCTTGAGCCGCTCCGCGGCGACGTGGGCCAGAGCCAGGTCCATGTTGTCGCCGCCCAGCAGCAGGTGCGCCCCGACGGCGACCCGCTCCAGGACGAGGTTGCCCTCCTCCTGCCCCACCTTGATCAGCGACAGGTCGGTGGTGCCGCCGCCCACGTCGAGGACCAGGATCAGGTCGCCCACCTCGAGCTGTTCGCGCCAGCCCTCGCGGGCCTGGTCCAGCCAGGCGTAGAAGGCGGCCTGCGGCTCCTCGAGCAGGGTAATGTTGGGGAGCCCGGCGGCGCGGGCCGCCTCGACCGTGAGCTCGCGGGCGGTGGGGTCGAACGAGGCCGGGACCGTGAGCAAGATCTCCTGGTTGGCGAGGGTCAGGCTCTGGTCGCCCTCGGTCGTGGAGTCCCAGGCGTCGCGCAGGTAGCCGAGCAGGCGGCGGGCCGCGTCGAGCGGCGAGATCTTGGCGATCCCCTCCGCCTCGCTGCCCCAGGGGAGGATCTCGCCGCGGCGGTCGACGCCGGCGTGACACAGCCAGGACTTGCTGCTCGAGACCAGCCGATCGGGCACCTTGGCGCCCTGGTCGCGGGCGAAGGTGCCGATCACCGTCTCCTTGGCGACCTCGCTGTCGAAGGGGAGCTCGGTCGCCTCCTCGGCCAGCTCGTGCTCGCCGGGGAGGTACAGGAAGGAGGGCAGCAGCGTCTGCTCGTCGACCGTCCCCTGGCGCACCAGCTGCGGGACGGCGAACACCTGCACCTCGCCGTGCCCCTCCTCGCCCTCCTCGAGCTCCATGTCGACGAACGCCAGGGCGCAGTTGGTGGTGCCGAGGTCCATCCCGACCACGTAGGGGGTGCCGGTGCGCTCGGCCCCGCCGTCGCCGCCGGAGGGGGCCGCCTCGCGCGCCTTCTTCTTGCGGCTCACAGCTCCACCTCGGCGGGCATGAGCACCTTGGGGTCGGTCTCGGGCACGGGCACGTGGACCGTGGTCGTTCGCCAGCCGTGGTGCATGAGCGTCCCCTTGAAGGGCGGGTCTCCCTTGACGTTGCCCGTCAGGGCGATCGCCACCGGGTAGAAGCCGGCGGGGACGGTCACCCGCGACTCCTCCTCGCCCGGCAGGATCGCCTCGAGGGTCAGCGCCTCGGCGAGGACCTTGGCGCAGCCCTTGTGGATCGCGCGCACGGCGGCGCCGACCTGCTCATCGTCGTAGTCGTCGATCGACTCCTGCAGGAAGTCGATCAGGCGCCCCTCGCGCTGCAGCCAGCCCAGGATCGCCAGGGAGCCCGAGGTCTGCGCCTCCTCGAGCTTGCCCTCGGCCTTGGTCAGCCGCTCGCGCAGCTTGTCGAGCTCGGCCTTGGCGGCCTCGGCCTCCTCGGCGGAGGAGGCGAGCTTCAGCTCCCGCTCCCGAACCTCGCTCAGCTCGCCCTCGAGCCGCTCGACCTCTCCCTTCAGCTTGGTCAGCTCCGCCTCGCGCTCGCTGGCAGCCTTCTCGGCCGCCTCGGCGCCGCCCTTGGCGGCGTCTCGCTCCTGCTCCAGCTCGCTGACGCGGGCCTCGGCCGTGGCGAGCGCGTCGGCCTGCCGGATTCGCTCGCGCTCGGCCTCGTCCACCCCCTCGGGCGGCGGGAGGGCCGGCCGCGCCGTCTCCGGCAGGCGCCCGGTGAACAGCAGGGCAAAGAAGCACTGCAGGGCGAGGATGAAACGCACGGGGAGCCTCCGCTTGCGGCGGAAGTTTACCAGTCGGCACCGATGGGTGAGGGAGAGCTGGAGGGGAGGCGAGATCCGGATGCAGCAGGCCGGGGGAGGCGAGCGGGTCGCCGCTGCTTCCGGAAGCCGGAAGCAACCGCGGGGGTCGGCGAGCGGGTCGCCGCTGCTTGCGGAGTCCGGGAGCGACTGGCGTCGAGGCGAGCGGGCTCGGAGCCTCTCCTGGTCGCCTGCCGATCCTGCGGCTGGGGCCGCCTGGAGCGGACCTGGCGCGAGCTGGGCGAGAGTCGCTCACGGCGCGACGCAGGCGGGGCCGCTCGGCGCGCAGCGGTGCCCGCGCCCGACACGTGCCCGCACACTTCGCGACGGGCACGGATACGGGCACGGGGAAGAACGCTCGCCCCGTGCTAGAACCCCCGCCTCAGTGGAGGTGGGTCCATGAGAACCGAGCAGGTGGAGCTGGGCGGGCGCACGATCACCCTCGAGACGGGCGAGGTGTGCCGGCAGGCGAGCGGGGCGGTGCTGCTGCGCGACGGCGACACGGTGCTGATGGCGGTGGTGACCGCCGAGCGCAAGGCCACGTCGCTCCCCTTCATGCCGCTCACGATCGAGTACCGCCACAAGCTGGCGGCGGCCGGGCGGATCCCCGGCGGGTACGAGCGGCGCGAGGGGAAGGCGAACGAGCTGGAGGTCCTCACCAGCCGGCTGGTCGACCGCTCGGTCCGCCCCTTCTTCCCTGACGCCTGGCGGTACGAGACGCAGGTGATCCTGCACCCGCTCAGCTACGACCCCGCCAGCGACGTGCCCGTCCTGGCCATGACGGCGGCGGCCGCCGCCCTCAACGTCTCACAGGTGCCCTGGCGGGTGGCGCTGGCCGGGGTCCGGGTGGCGCGGGTGGACGGCGCGCTGGTGCCCTTCCCCACCCCCGAGCAGCGCGCGGCGGCCGACCTCGACGTGGTCGTGTCCTGCTCGGAGGAGGGGATCGTCATGGTGGAGGGCGGCGCCAGCGAGGTGCCCGAGGCGGTGGTCCTGGCCGCCTTCGCGGCGGCGCAGGAGGCGGCCCGACCCCTGCAGGAGGCGCTGATGCGCCTGCGCGAGGCGGCGGGCGTGACCCCGCGTCCGACCCCGGAGCCCGCCCGGGACGAGGCCCTGGCGGCCCGGGTCGAGGAGGCCCTCCGCGAGCCGCTCGCCGCCGCCCTGGCCGAGCCGATCAAGCAGGACCGCGCCGCCGCGGTCTCGGTCGCGATCGAGCAGGGGCTGGCCGGGCTCGACCTCGACGAGGAGCAGCGGGGTCTGGCCAGGGAGGCGGCCGACGCCCTCAAGAAGCGCCTGATCCGCCAGGGCGTCGTCGAGGGGCGTCGCCTGGGCGGGCGGCGCCCCGACGAGGTGCGGGCGATCTCGGGGCGCGCCGGCTGGCTGCCGCGCGCCCACGGCTCTGCCCTGTTCACCCGCGGCGAGACGCAGGCGATCGTGACCGCCACCCTGGGCACCGCGCGGGACGCGCAGCGCCTCGAGACGATCGACGGCATGGTCGAGCACCGCTTCTTGCTCCACTACACCTTCCCCCCCTACTCGGTGGGCGAGGTGCGCCCGGTGCGCGGACCGGGCCGGCGTGAGATCGGCCACGGCCACCTGGCCCGGCGGGCGCTGCTGGCGGTGCTGCCCGACGTCGACGCCTGGGGCTACACCATGCGGGTGGAGTCGACGATCACCGAGTCGAACGGCTCCTCCTCCATGGCGAGCGTGTGCGGCGCCACCCTGGCGCTGCTGGACGCCGGCGTGCCGCTGCGGGCGCCGGTCGCGGGGATCGCCATGGGCCTGGTCCAGGAGGGCGAGCAGGTGGTCGTCCTGTCCGACATCCTCGGCGACGAGGACCACGTGGGCGACATGGACTTCAAGGTGGCCGGCACCCGCGAGGGCGTGACCGCGATCCAGCTCGACAACAAGCTCGGCGCCCTGCCGCTGGAGGTCATGGGGCGAGCCCTCGAGCAGGCTCGCGCCGGGCGGGTGCACATCCTGGACGCCATGACCCAAATCCTGCCAGGACCGCGGGAGGAGATGAACCCGCACGCCCCCCGCCTGGCCACGGTGCGGATCCAGCCCAACCGGATCGGCTCGTTGATCGGCCCCGGCGGCGCCAACATCAAGGGGATCCGCACCGAGACCGGCAGCACGGTGGACGTGGACGACGACGGGCGGGTCTCGGTGTGCGGCCCCGACGCGAGCTCGCTCGCCGCCGCCCTGGCCCGCGTGGAGGACCTGACCGGACTCCCCACGGTGGGGCAGGAGTACGAGGGGCGGGTGGTGGCGGTCAAGGACTTCGGCGCCTTCGTGCGCCTGTTCGAAGGCGTGGAGGGACTGCTCGAGGGGGCCGGCGACGCGCGGGGGACGCGCGTGCGGGTCCGCGTCACCGGCGTCAACGACCGCGGCAAGCTGGTGATCCGGCGGGCGTGATCGCCGCGAGGGTGGGCGCCGGGGCGCC
>JAWLGW010000407.1:0-6308 GCA_041690735.1 Planctomycetota bacterium | reverse complement strand
TGACTCAGATTCGGATCGCCGGGGCGCCGGTGGCGGTCGCCGCGACGGACGGCGGGGCCGAGCTCGCGCCGGTGGGCTTGCGCGGGCGCGCGCCGCAGCGGCGGGCTCGGCAGCCGGAGATGGCGCACACGCACCCCCTGGCGGGGAAGGCGCTGCGCAAGGCCGCCGCCGAGGTCGACGCCGGCGGCGACCCGGGCGAGGCGGCGCCGAGCCGAGACACGGGGGTGGAGAGCTCCCACCTGGGGGCCGCGGCCTCGGGGCAGGACATTGGTCTGCTGGTGAATCAGCTCTACGCTCAGATCAAGCGAGAGCTCATGATCGAGCGTGAGCGGCGCGGCGGTTTGTACTAGAATTGACGGGTCTCCGCGCGGGGGCGCGGAGGGAGGTGGCCGTGGGACTGGTTAAGGCCAAGATCAAGGAGATCGACCCCGACTCGGGGAACGAGCTCGAGGTGTGCTTCAACCCCAAGGAGTACACCTTCAGCAAGGTCAATCCCTGGGCCGAGCACAACATCCACGGCATGGACTCGCCGCACTACGAGTGGACCAGCGGCTTGCCCATGATGCTCAACGTGGAGCTGTTCTTCGACGCCTACGAGGCGGAGGACCGCAACGTCCGCCAGTGGACCGACAAGCTGGAGGTCATGCAGCTCGTCAACGCCGAGGTCCACCGGCCGCCGATCCTGCTGTTCGTGTGGGGCGAGAAGCTGCAGTTCAAGTGCGTGCTGAAGCAGATGGCCATCCGCTTCACCATGTTCCTCGACGACGGCACCCCGGTGCGCGCCGTGGCCAACTGCCAGTTCATGGAGTACTCCACCCCCGAGGAGCAGCTCCAGGCGAAGCCGCGCCACTCGCCCGACCACACCAAGCGGCGCGTGGTCAAGGAGGGGGACACCCTCAGCTGGATCGCCGGCAAGGAGTACGGCAACCCCAACGAGTGGCGCGTGATCGCCCAGGCGAACGGGATCGACGACCCGCTCCACCTGACCGTGGGGCAAGAGCTCCTCATTCCGCCCCTGTATTAGGACGTGCCCGGCGGGGGGCCTCACCCCAAGGACCGCGAGCTGTTCGCCGAGGCGCGGCTGCCCGCGCTGCGCGCCGCCGCCGCGGAGCTGCGCTTCCTGCGCGAGCGGGGCTACGCGCTGCCGTCCGCCCTCAAGGTGGTGGGCGACCGGCACCTGCTCGAGCACCGGCAGCGAACGGCGATCGCCCGGGCGACCAGCGAGGCGCAGGGCGCGGCGAGCCGCCAGCAGCGGCAGGTCCCCTTCGGCGCGCCGGCCCCCGCCGCCTTGTGGGTCGACGGCTTCAACGTCGTGATTACGGTCGAGACGGCCCTCAACGGCGGGGTGCTGGTGACCACCGTCGACGGCGGCCTGCGCGACCTGGCGGGGATCCACGGCACCTACCGGGCTGGACGCGCGACCGACCGGGCGCTGGCGGCGGTGGCCGCGCAGCTGCGGGCGAGGGGGTGGCGAGAGGTCCCCACCCGGTGGCTCCTCGACGCGCCGGTCTCCAACTCGGGGCGGCTGGCGGCGCGCATTCGCGGCGTCGCCGAGGCGGAGGGGCTGGGCTGGGAGGCGGAGGTGGTGCCCGACCCCGACGCGCTCCTGATCGCGGTCGCGGGCGGCACGGTGGCGGCGACCGGCGACGCGCCGGTGCAGGATCGGGCGGCTCGGTGGGTCGACCTCGGCAGCGAGACCGTGCGCGCGGCGGCGCCGGACGCGTGGGTGGTCGACCTGCAGCTGCGCTGATCAAGGACTACGTCGCGCCTCGCCGTCGAGTCGCGATGCCCGCTGCGGTAGCATGGCGCCGCTCGCGACCTGGAGGCGCCGGCGGCGAATGCAGAACGCGCAGGACGAGGCGCTGCTGGCGCTGGCGCTCGAGTGCGGCTTGCTCCATGACGCCGCTCGCTGGCGGGCGCCCGACCGCGAGGAGGGACCGCTCGCGCACCGCTTGATCCGCGACGGCGCGATCCCGCACCAGGCGGTGGCCTCGCTGCTGCGCGACCTCGCTCAGGGGAGCTTCGCCTGCGCCGCCTGCGCCGAGCGGTTCCCGTACTTCTTCCTGGCCAGCCTGCCGCGCCTGGGGTGCCCCTCGTGCGGCGGCGCCCTGCAGCACCTGCCGAACCCGCGCCCGCGCCGGCGCCCGCCCCTGGCGCCCACGCCGCCGACGCCCACTCCCGCGGAGCAGACCCTCGTCGGCGCGTCCGCGCGCTTCTCGCGCACCGAGCCGCAGCGGGTGGGGGCCTACGTCCTGCTCGAAGAGCTCGGCCGCGGGGCGACCGGGGTGGTGTACCGAGCCCGCCACCCGGTGCAGGGCGAGGTGGCCCTCAAGCTCCTCCACCCGGGCCTGGCCGACCCCGAGAGCGTGCAGCGCTTCCAGAGCGAGGCCCGGATCGCGCACCGCCTGCGCCACCCGGGGATCGTGCGAGTGGTCGGCGCGGGCGCGGTGGGGGGCCGCTTCTACTGCGCCCTGGAGCTGGTCAAGGGGGAGACGCTCAAGGACCGCCTGGAGCACATGGGCCCGGCGCCGCCCCGCGAGGCATCCCGGGTCCTGCGCGCCCTGTGCGACACGCTCGGCTTCGCGCATCGCCACGGGGTGATCCACCGCGACCTCAAGCCCGCCAACGTCTTGCTGGCGGACCCCGGCGGCACCCCGCGGGTCACCGACTTCGGCCTGGCGCGCGACCCCTCGCGGGTGTCGCGGTTGACTCGCACGGGCGCCCTGCTGGGGACGCCCGCCTACATGGCGCCCGAGCAGCTCATGGGCGGCGAGGTCGACGCGCGAGCCGACCTGTACGCCCTGGGCGCGATCCTGTACGAGGTGCTCACCGGCGCCCCGCCCTTCGAGGCGCCCACCGTGTGGGTCCTCGCCGATCGGGTGGTGCGCGAGGCGCCGGCGCCGCCCAGCCAGCGCGCCCCAGGGGTGCCAGCCGCCCTGGAGGCGGCCTGCCTGCGGGCGCTCGCCAAGGCCCCCGAGGAGCGGTTCGAGAGCTGCGAGGCGTTCGCGGCGGCGCTGGAGCGCGCGTTCACGCGCTGACGCTCCTGACGCGCCCGGGCGCGGGCGGGCGATCTTCTGCGCGGCGCGGTCGTTGCTGAGGCTGCGGGCATGACCCCCCGCTGCTCGCGCTCCCTTGCCTCGTCGCTCCTGCTGGTCGCTCTCACCGGGTGCGGAACGATCGAGTCCCTCGGCGGCAGAGGGCCCTTCGTGTTCGGCGGCGTGCGCCAGGACGTGGAGGAGATCGTGGACCCTGGCTGGTTCGAGTTCCCTCCGCTGGCCGCCCTCGACCTGCCGTTCTCCGCCCTCCTCGACACGGCGCTGCTGCCGGTCACGATCGGCCTCGAGATCCGAGCCTGGCTGCGGCGAGGGCGCCAGTGGCCCCCCTCGCCGCGCCCGGCTCGACCGGCCGCGCCCAGGGCTCCCCGCGCGCCGGCCGATCCAGGGTCCGATCCAGTGGTGAACGAGCCGGGGCCGCCGCCCGAGCCGCGCAACGAGCGGAGCCGCGCCTCTCGGGAGCGGCGCCCCTTCGACGCTCCGCCCGACCTGGTTCCTCGCCGCCCTCCCCGCGCTCTGCCACACTGAGGGGGTGAGCGACGAGCGCCAGAGAGAGCTGGAGCGGCGGGCGGCGGCCGGCGACGCGGACGCGTCGCGCGCCCTGGCCTGGGAGCGCATGCGCTCGGTCGACCTGCCGGCGGTGGCGGATGCCCTGCGGCGGGATCCGCGCGGGACGCTGCGGTTGCTGGTCGAGGGGTTCACGCGGGACCAGGTGAGCGACCTGATCGCCGAGCTGGGCGTGCTGCGGCTGGCGCGGGATCGGGGCGACACGGTGCGCGAACGCATTCGATCGCGTCCGCAGCTCGTGGTCGGCGACGTGAGGCGACGCGGCCTCGAGAGGCTGGTGCTCGAGCTGGCGTTGGGCCCCCTGCTCGGAGAGCTGCCGCCTACCGGGGGGGTACGGGTGACGGTCACGGTGCGCACGCCGCGCGAGGTCGAGCTCGAGGCGGCGGGGTGGGCGCACTGGGATCCGCCTGCCACCGCAGCAGCCCTCAGCGCATCCGCCGCGGCGACGCTCCTCGGGAACCTGGAGGCGGACTGGGCGGTGGTCGCGGCGCTCTCCGAGAGCTTCGAGGCCAGCCGAACGACCCTGGGCGAGCGCCGCACCTTGCGATGCGCGCGCGGGGAGGTGCAGGACCTCTCCTCGGCTCCTGCCGCGCCTGGCGAGGCGGTCCGCCTTCGCTTCGAGCCCGACCGCGAGGTGTTCGCCGTGGACCTGGAGATCGACGGGGGCGCCGTCGAGCGGCGCCTGCGAGAGGTGTCGCCGCTTCACCCTGGCGTGGAGCTGCGGTTGATCGACCCGGTCCGGGGCCGCGACACGAGCTTCGTGTCCTTGGGAGGGCTGGCCGACGTGGTCGCGGACCTGTGTCCCGCCGAGCGCAGCGTGCTGGGGGCGATCGTGCGGCTCCCCTGGGCGCTCGATGGCCTCGTGCAGGTGGAGGCGGCGATCACCTACCGCACGGGCACCGACGAGCCCCTGGTGGTGTCCTATGCCGGCGACAGGCTCACGCGGCGCGGCGGGAGTCATGCGCTCGGCCTGCAGGAGGGCGTCGCCGACGCGGTGGCGGCTGCGGGTGGCGCGCGGCACGCGGCGACGCGGGGCTTGGTCGCGGCCGTGGCGATCTGTGGCGACGTCCAGGAGCCCGAGCGTGGGCAGCCGCTGGCGGACGCCAGCGCCGCGACATCCGTGCGCGAGCGGGTGCGGGAGGGCTTCGCCACCTGGTTGGCGGCGCACCCGCGGGAGACGGCGGCCCTGCTGGAGCGACTGGGCACGCCATGAGCGATCACGACCTGCGCGCGCTGGAGCGCCAAGCCGAGGCGGGCGACGACGCCGCCGCGCGCCGGCTGGTGGAGGCGCACCTGCGGCGCGAGGACCTGGCGGCGGTGGCGGCCGCCGTGCGCCGGTTCGGCGGCGGCGCGCTCGAGGCCGTGACGGACCTGACCGTGCCGAGCGAGGCGCGGACGCGGCTCGGCTTCGAGCTGGTGCGCTCGCGCCCGAACACGCCCGCGGGGGGCCAGCTCGGGCGCGCGGTGTCCGCGGCCCTCGCCGAGCGCCTGGGGGGCGGGCGCTGGCCCTGGAGCGGCTTCCTCGGCGTCGTGTCGAGCGAAGGGGGACCGGCCGGGGAGATCCACGAGCAGGTGGAGCGAGCGCTCCTGGCGCCGGTCCGTGAGGCGGTGGCGGCCCTCAGCGACGAGTGGCTGGACGAGGTCCTGGCGCGCACCCCTTGAGCCGCCGCCGGGACCCGACCCGCTACAGGCCCGCCCGCGCGCGCGTCTCCCCCTGGAGCGTCGCCTCGATCGCGGCGCGCACCGGCTCCTCGCCGCCCGCGGCCCGCGCCGCCACGTCGAGGGCGGCGTTCACCTCGTGCGACAGGGGGTGCCCCTCTGCGCCGGCGAGGAACTCGGGGGTCTTGGCCACCAGCTCGGCGGCGGTCTGGGCGGCGCAAGCCGCCCAGTGGGCCGGACCCGCGCCGGCGCTCTGGCGCGAGTCGAAGGCGGCCGCCGCGGCCATGAAGGCGTGCCCGCAGGTCTCGGCGTCGGGCTGCCGCAGGCAGGCCTCGGCCGCCTCCAGCGCCCACCGCGGCCGCGGGTCCTGGGGGACGTCCGCCTCGATCACGCCGAGCCCCGAGCGCGCCGCGACCAGCGCCGCCCGGGCCGGCAGCCAGGGGTCCCACTGCGCGAGCCCACCCACCCACAGGCGCAGGTCCTCCACCGCGGTGGGGGCCTCGAGGCGCAGGGCCTGCGCGGCCAAGGGGTCGCCCACGTACGCCAGCAACTCGACGTCCCGCGCGGACACGTCGCCGCGCCGGAGCTTGCCCAGCAGCAGCTCCGCCTCCGCCGCCTCGTCGCCCTGGGCGGCACGTCGCTCCAGCCTGCGCAGGCGCTCGTCCATGCAGGAGAGGATAACGCGGCGGGTCAGCCCGCCAGGCGCAGAATGACCGCGGTGAGGCCGTACACGGGAGCCAGAAGCAGGTCGAGCGTCACCGCGACCGGCGTCCACAAGCCGGCCAGCACCCGCGTGAGCGTGGGCGGACCGAACTGAAGCGGGACCACGACCTCGCCGCCCCCGCCCTCGTTCAATCGGACGCCGCGCCTCGTCACCTCGATCGGCATCGCCTCCGCAGGGGGCAGCAGGTCGGGCGCGTCGGGCTCGAGCACCTCGCCCCACTCCCCGACGGGCTCGACAGCGACCAGCAGCGCCGGGTCGTCCGCCAGCCGATACGTCAGCTTCCAGGGCCGCCGGTCGCGTGGGCC
>JAWLGW010000406.1:0-6309 GCA_041690735.1 Planctomycetota bacterium | reverse complement strand
CTCGAGGCCGAGGAGCAGGCCGAGCGCGAGCGCGCCGATCGGCGCCGCCTCCAGCAGAGCCTGGACGCCCTGGAGGAGGCCATCGCCCAGCGCCGGTTAGACGACGCGGCCAGCGGGCTGCGCCGCGACCTGGTGCTGCTGCGCACCGCGGCCGCCCGGCGGCTGGGCGAGCTTCGCGCGACCCGGCTGGAGCGCGCGGCCCGCGCGCTCCAGCACCTCGTGGCGCAGGTGGAGGGCGGCGAGGCCGACGTGGGCCTGGTGCTGGAGGCGACCGGGGTCGAGGCGCGCCGGGCCCGCGCGGTGCGCTACGACCGGATCGCCCGGCGGTTCACCTTCCAGCTCACGCCGCGGGTGGCCCGGGACGTGGCGCTGGCCGACCTCCAGCCTCGTCAGCTCCTGTCGCTGTTCGCCGCCCTCCCGCGCACGCCCGCGCACAAGCTCGATCAGGCGGCGCTGGCCTTCGAGCTGGGGGAGATCGCCAGCGCCTCGCAGCTCCTCGCGGAGGTCGGCAGCCTCGAGCCGGCCCTGCGCAGCGAGGTCGAGGACCTGCAGGTCCTGGCCGCCACCGGGCAGTAGTGGGGCGCGACGTCGCCGCGCTGCGCGTGCGCCCCGACGGCGCCGCGCTCCTCCTCGATGTCGCCGCCCGGCCCGGCGCCTCCCGCTCCCGGGTGGTGGAGGTGACCGGGCAGGCCCTCAAGGTCGCCATCGCCGCGCCCCCCGAGAAGGGCAAGGCGAACAAGGAGCTGGTGGTGTGCCTGGCCAAGGCCCTCGGCCTGCGGCGGGCCCAGGTGAGCCTGGCCGCCGGCGCGACCTCGCGGGACAAGACGGTGCGGATCGAGGGCCTGAGCGAGGGCCAGCTCCGGGCGCGCCTGGCGGCGGCCCTCGGCTGAGCCGGTCCCGTCACAGGTCCTCGAGCTCGCCGGTGATCTCCTCCACGAGGTCCTTGGTCGTGACGATCCCGAGCGCCCTGCCGCCCTCGCTCACGATCGCGAGCCGGGCGCGGGCGCGGCGCAGGCGCACCAGCGCCTCGGCCACCTTCTCGTCGGGCGCGACGGCGGGCACCGGCTGCACGTAGTTGCGGATGGTGAGCCCCGGCCGCTCGTCGAACTCGAGCTCGTACAGGTCGACCACCCCGATCACCTCGCGGCGCCGATAGCGATAGACCGGGTAGCGGCTGTGGCCGCGCGAGCGCGCGAACTCCCGCCCCTTCTCCAGCTCGGTCCCGGCCTCCAGCACGTCGACCTGCGCCAGCGGGATCATGACGTGGCGGACGGTGATGGTGCGGAGGGAGAAGATGTTGCGGGCGAGGGTGGTCTGGTAGCCGGTGAGGGTGCCGACCTCCCCCCCGGCGGCGATCGCCTGGCGGAGCCGCTCCTCGGCGCGCTGGTCCCGGGCCGAGTCGGTGCGCAGGCCGAGCACGCGCAGGGCCCAGGTGATGCCGCTCAGGGCGACGACCGCGGGCCGGAACAGGAGCTGCGCGCCCGCCAGCAGCCGGCCGGTCCCGTACAGCAGGCTGTCGGGGTGACGGCGGAACATCTCCTTGGGCGCCAGCTCGCCCAGGATGAACCGCAGCGGCCCCACGGTCAGGGTCGCGACCAGCTCGGGCGCCGACAGCCGCAGCTCCTCGGCGGCGAGGGTGGCGCAGAACGACACCAGGGCGTTGGAGAGGTTGGTGCCGATCAGGCACACCACCACGAACGCCGTCACGTCCCGGGTGAGCCGCTCGACGAGCTGCGCGCGGGCGTCCCCCTCCGCCAGCCGCAGCCGGTGGCGGGTGCGGTTGAAGGTGTAGGCCGCCGTCTCGGCGCCCGAGAACAGGGCCGAGAAGGCGAACCCCAGGGCCAGGAGGATGAACGCCAGGGTGAGGGGGCTCACGAGCCGTCCCCCGGGGTCCGCTCGTCGGCCGGTCGCTCCGCCGCCGGCGCCTCCTCGCTGCCGGCCGGCTCCGTCTCCGGCGTCGACTCGGCCACCCACTCGCGCAGGCGCTCGCTCGCCCGCTGGGCGCCGCTGTGGGTCAGCTCGTCGGGCACGCCGGTCTCCTGCGCCTGGCGCGGCACCCGCCGGCCCGACTCGGGCAGGGCCAGCACGACCTCCTTGGCCCGCCGCCCCTCGACCGAGTGCACCCGGAACTTGACCCCCGCCGCCCAGCACACGTCGCCGGCCTCCGGCAGCCGCCCCTGCTCGTAGCCGATCCAGCCCGACAAGGTGGTGGGGCCGGCGGCGAAGCGCAGGCCCAGCAGCTCGCCCAGCTCGCGCAGGGGGAAGCGGCCCGCGGCGATCCAGGAGCGGTCGGTGGGGCCCGGCCGCAGCAGCGGCCGCTCGTCCTCGCGGGCGATGTCGCCGGTGATCTCCTCGACGACGTCCTCCAGCGTCACCAGCCCGTGCGTGCCGCCGTACTCGCCGATCACCAGGGCGACCTGCTCTTGCCGCTCGATCATCTCGCGCAGCAGGCTCTCCAGCGACTTGGTGCTGGGGACGAACCACAGGGGACGGACCAGCTCCGCCAGGGAGGCGTCGGGCTGACGCAGCGCGTCCCGGGTGCTGATGTAGCCGTCGATGGTGTCCAGGCCGCCGCCCCTGTGGACCGGCACCTTGCCCACGCGATGCTGCCGCACCAGCTCGAGGAAGCCGGCCCGCCCGGCGTTGAGGTCGAGGGCCACCACGTCCACGCGGGGGGTCATGACCTCGTGGACGCGGCGCGAGCCCAGCTCGAGCACCTCCGCCAGGAACTCGCTCGCCTCCCGCTCCAGGGCCCCGACCTCGCCGTGCAGCTCGACGAACCGCTTGAGCTCCCGGTCGGTCAGCTCGCCTTGCGGCTCGGGGATCCGCCGCTCGACGCGGTCGAGGCCCCAGCCCACCAGGCGGCCGAGCGGCGTCACCACCGGCCGGCTGAGCCTCCGGAACACCAGCAGGGGCGGCGCCGTCAGCAGGGCGACCTGCCGCGGCACGGTCACGGCGATCGCCTTGGGCGTCACCTCGCCCAGGACCACCACCGCCACGGTGGTGACGAGCAGGCCCGCCACCAGCCCCGCCGCCCCCTGCCCCAGGGTCTCCACGACCAGGCGAGCGCACACGCTCATGAGCAGGAAGTTGACGATGAGGTTGCCCCACAGCACCGCCACCAGCAGCGAGCGCGGCTGCTCCAGCAGCTCGAGCACGCAGCGGGCGGCCCGGGAGCCCTTGCGGCCCTTGAACCACTCCCGGTCGTCCCGCCGCAGGGAGAACAGCGCCGTCTCGCTGGCCGAGAAGAAGCCCGACAGCACGAACAGCAGCGGGAGGAGCAGCAGGCTCAGCGACACGGTGTGGTTCCCTGGTCGCGCTGCGACTCGGCGCGGCGTTCAGCGACCTCCATGGCTGGCTAGGCCTCGCCGGTCGTGGGATCCGGCGCCTGGGGCGGATGGGCCGGCAGCGCGTTGAGGCGCGCCACCACCGCGTCCGGGTCGACCCCGGTGTAGGTCACGCCGCCGGCGATGGTCTCGACGGTGCGCGCCTCGCAGTCGAGGCACGGGAGGCCGAACTCCTCCAGCAGCACCCGGTCGGCGCCGACGCGGGTCCGGATCGCCTCGGCGATCAGGGTGTCGCGGCGGATCGGTGTGGGCGCAGGAGCCGGCTCGGGCGCGGACGCGGTCAGGTCGAAAGCCCCCTCAGCTCAGGTAGATCCTGGTGAGGGGGCGCGCAAGGCCCCCTCGTCGCGCGCGGGGAGAATCGGGGGAGAGGCGCCCCCCGCCGGGGGCTCTCCCCCCTCCCGCGCGACACAAACGCACGTCATGAGAGGAGGTTACACCGCGCCGCCCAGCTTCGGGCGGGCCAGGGGGCGCCGCTCCCGCCTGTGGAGAGGTCGGGGAGGCAGCTCGGCTCAACGGCAAGAGGGCTCGAACGTACGACCGGCGCGGTCCCACAGGTCGCGGACCTCGGGGTCCGCTTCGCGCAGCTCCTTCGCCCGCTCCTGAGCGAAGTGGACGCTGGCGCAGGAGCGTCCCCCGAAGAAGTGGCCCACCTCGCGCAGGGTCATGGGCGTCAGCGCGCGGACCAGGCCGATCGACACCTGCCGCGCCCGCACCACGGCCGGCCGCCGGCTGCGCCCGCACAGCTGCGACAGGTCGACCCCCAGCGCCTCCGACACGTAGCCGCTGAGGGCCTCCACCGTAGCCGGCTGCCGCTTGCCCTCCAGCAGGTCCCGCAGGATCTGCCGGGCGACCTCGAGGTCGAGCCGCTCCCCCACGTGGCGCTGGTGCGCCTCGAGGCGTGTCAGGCTGGAGAGCAGCTCGCGCGCGTCGAGGTCGTACTCCTCCACCAGCAGGTCGACCACCGCGCCCGGCAGGGTCAATCCGGCCGCAGCGCAGCGGGCGCGCACGATCTCGGCGCGGGTCGCGCAGTCGGGCGCCCGGAGCTCGACCACCTGTCCGCCCAGCAGCCGCCCCGACAGCCCCGGCTCGAGCCCCGGGATCCGCTTCGGCGACTCGGAGCAGGCCATGACCACCTGCCCCTTACGGAGCTCGAGGGAGTCGAGCGTGCGGCTCAGCTCCCGCTCGGTCGACTCCTTGCCGGCCAGGTCCTGCACGTCGTCCAGCACCAGCAAGCCCACGTCGCGATACTGGCGGCGGAAGCGCTGCATCTGCCGGCGCCGCATGGCCTGCACGTACTGGCGAGCGAAGCGGTCGCTCGAGGCGTACACCACGCGCCGCGCGGGGTGGGCGCGGCGGAACCCGTTCACGATCCCCTGCAGCAGGTGCGTCTTGCCGCAGCCGCTCACGCCGTAGAACACCAGCGGATGCCAGCTCCCCGGTGTGTCGACCGCCTGCTGAGCGAACCGCAGCGGGAGCTCGTTGGCGGGCCCGGCCAGGAACGAGCGCAGCTCGAAGGCGCCGTTCACCCGCTCCGGCTCGAGGTCGATCGGCGCGTCCTCGGCGCTAGCCTCAGCGGCGCTGGAGCGCGGCCGCCCGGTGCGGCCGCGCCGGAGCGACAGGCGCAGGTGCACCGGTCGCCCCAGCGTCTCGGCCAGGGCGGTCTCGATGGTGTCCCTGTGATCGAGGGCGGCGCTGCGCAAGGCAGGTGACCCCGCCTCGAGCCACAGGATCCCTCGGTTGAAGGATCGCGGGCTGAGGTCGTCCAGCCACGACCGGGTGTGAATCCAGCCGAGCTGTTCGAGGAGTCGTGCCCGCGCAGCCGTCCATAGCGCTGCGCAATCCAAGAGATCCCCCCCAGGCTCTCTCGGCGAGTGTTCTCGTCGTCGTTGGGCCGCAGTGTAAGGATCCGGCCAAGCCGCTCCAAAGGGCCTGGCGCGCCCTCCTCCTAACCCGGAGCAGTTCAACGGTCGGCCGCCTCCCACTCGCAAGGCCCTTGCCGAGCGGGCTCGGGGCGCTGCCTTTCCCCCGCGCCGACAGCGTTGGACATGCGACGCAGCGTCTGCATCCACGCCGGAAACACTAGGTGCCGTAATGGTTCCGCCCGGCGGCCCCCAGCCGTATCGGGACGCTCTTGTCCCCACTCCAGGGGCTCCTGCCCCCGGCCCCGAGTGTGGAGGTGTGGAGAGCGGGCGGGAGCCACTGCATGTATGGATCGATCATGTCCGGCCCCCCAGCCCTCGGGGGGTCGCGCGACACCGCCTGTGGAGAAGCCTGGACACGGGACCTGGAGGAGCGGGGAGAGCGGGGGATCTCGCCGACCCTGACCTCGTCCTTGCCGGTGAGGCGCCGTCGCTCGAACGACACCCTCGATGACGATACCGCGGGCAGGGCCAAGGCCCAGGACGACAGCGCAGACTCGTGCCCTCTGCTTTAAGCTCCGGTCCATGAGCGCCAGCTACGACCTGCCCCCCCGGTTCGAGCTCCGCGGGCTCCTGGGGAAGGGCGCCATGGGGACCGTGCTGCGGGCGTTCGACCGCGACGCCGGGCGCGAGGTGGCCCTCAAGCTGATCGTCCAGGAGGGCTCCGACGCCACCCGCCGCCGGGAGCGCCTGGCGCGCGAGGGGCAGATCACCGCGGCGCTGTCGCACCCCGGGATCGTGCGCATCCACTCTGCGGGAGAGCTGCCGGACGGGCGCCTCTTCCTGGCCTACGAGCTCATCGAGGGCGCCCAGACCCTCGCCGACCGCCTGCCCCACCTCCCCCGCGAGCGCAGGCTGGCCCTGGTGGTGGAGGCGGCCCGCGCCCTCGGTCACGCGCACGCCCGGGGCATCGTCCACCGCGACGTGAAGCCCGACAACGTGCTGATCGACGAGGAGGGCCGGGCGCGGGTGGCCGACTTCGGCCTGGCGGCCGCCCAGGGTCTGTCGCGCCTGACGCGCACCGGCGCCATGGTCGGAACCCC
>JAWLGW010000405.1:0-6313 GCA_041690735.1 Planctomycetota bacterium | reverse complement strand
GTTGTATGGCGTATTCACTTGGAAGCTGCTCCAGGTGGACGAGTTCCTCCTGGTCGTCTCGCGCCTCCGCGGGCTGGCGAGGCGCCAAGGGAGCGCCGCCGCGTGAGTGGAGGCAAGCTGCTCCTGGTCGGCAGCTGGCGCTGGTCGATCTATGCCCCGGCGCTCTACGAAAAGCTCCGGCTGCTCGGCGCCGACGTCGAAGCGCTCGACATCGAGCCGTTCTTCGCCCCCACTCCGCTGCTTCCAGGTCCGTCCCCGCGTCGCCTCCTGGCGCGAGCAGTGCGAAAGCTCCGCGCCGGCCCCGGGGTCCATCGACTGAACCAGGCGATCCTTCGGCGAGCTCGAGAGCTCCGCCCGACTTGGGTCCTGTTCTGGCCGGACGACCTGATCTTCAAGAGCACGCTGCAGCGGCTCGCCGCCGACGGTATTCTGCTCGTCGTTCACAACAACGATGACCCGTTTAGCCCGTCGTACCCAAACTACGTGTGGCGGCGATCGCGCGCCAACGCCGGTTGTTACGACCTCGCTCTCGTGTACCGACACGCCAACCTGGACGACTACCGCGCCGCAGGCGCCCGCCGGGTCGCGCTGCTCCGCTCCTACTACATCCGTGAACACAACTATCGCCTCCCGGCGGACCAGCGCCTCCGAGTGCCGCAGAACGACATCGTGTTCATCGGTCACTGGGAGCCGGACGGGCGCGACGACTTCATTCGTCCCCTTCTGCAGCGCGCACCGAACAAGCTCCGCGTGTACGGCACAGGTTGGGAGCGCTCTCCCCTCGCACCGCTTCTCGGACGCGTTCGCCGCCTCTCTGGCGCCCAATACAATGAGGCGCTGAACGGCACCAAGATCGCATTGGCGTTCCTGTCAGGGCTCAACCGGGACACGTACACCCGTAGGAACTTCGAGATTCCGGCTGCTGGGACCCTAATGCTGTCGCAACACAGCGCAGATCTCGAGCGCCTGTTCGCGGCCGATCGTGAGGCTGCCTACTTCCGTAGCCCTCATGAGCTAGTGAGCCAGGCTCTATCCTATCTTGAAGACGACGAGCGGCGGGAGCGCGTCGCCCGCGAGGGGCACGAGCGGCTCCTGCGGGATGGGCACGAGGCGGGGGACCGGGCCAAGTACGTTTGGGAGCAACTAGGACGGATCCTCTCCTGATGCACTCGAGCATGCCAGCTGGACGCGATACCGGGCGCGCCGCACGCCTCTCAAGTCGCGCAGCCAAGCGTGTGGCAGCCGCATTCGCCCTCCTTCAGGAATACGCTCACGATCAGCATGGCGTGAACCTCCCTGGGCTGGGCTTCCTCCTGCGACGAGTCCGCCACGACTTCTTCATACACTTGAAGGGGCAACGGCTCTTCTTCGATCATCGGATCGCGGGGACCTATTCCCGCCTGATCGCCGGCCGGTGGAACGAGCCGGAGACGCACGCGTTCCTGTCGCGAGTCGCAAGCCTATCGGCAGAGCCCATATGGTTCGTCGATGTCGGCGCGAACGTGGGCGAAATGGTGCTGGACCTCGCGGCGCAGCAGGGGGTGGAACGGGTCGTCGCTTTCGAGCCTCACCCCATCTGTGCCGAAGTGCTTCGCACGTCCTGCGCGGCCAGCGCCCTGAGAAACGTCACCGTGATACAGCAGGCCGTGGCCGATCGCAGCGGGACCTGTCCGTTCAGCGCCGACCCTCACCGCGCCTTTCTTGGTCGCCTGGCGCAGCCGCGCGATCGTGATGTCCTGGATGTTCAAGTCACCACGCTCGACGAGTTCTTCGTTGACTGTCCTCGACCTTGCGTCCTCCTGATCGACGTCGAGGGGGCAGAGCTGCGGGTCCTGCAGGGAGCGAGGCGGCTGATCCAGAAAGTGCGCCCGCTTATCGTGTTCGAACACCACGCGACGAGCGCTGCCGCGACCTCATTGGAAGATTTCCGAGAACTGCTTGGACCGACCTACGACCTGTACCGACTGCGCCGCGACGCGCTGCTCGACACCGACTTCAGCAGGACGTGGAACTGCGTCGCCGTCGCGCAGGAGGGCCCGCTCCCGACGAAGCTGTTGAAGGCGCTGATCACCGGGGCCGGGGGCTCATGAAAGAAAACGAGCCTTTCCGGTGACCGACTGGCTGATCCTCGCCGATCACGTATCGCCGTACACCCTGGATCTTTGGGACCGTGTTGCCCAGCACGACCCAAGCCAGCGCGTCACCCTCGTCTCCTGGTCGCGGGCCGTGCGCAGCGACTTCGCTCATGAGGAGGGCCTCGATGGCCCCGCCTCCGTGCGCCGGATTCGCCTCGAGTCGTCCGCCGACCTGCTGCGACTCAAGCGCGGCCTCACCGGGCGGGACCCAGATGTCGTGGTGTGCCTTGGCTACACCAGGCTGCTGAACCTCGCGCTGTGCGCGGCCGCTCACCTGCGGACGAGGAGACGACCGGTGCTGGTGTACATGGCGGACACCAACGGCCTGGCGCTCATTGAGCAAGCGACTCATGCTGTCGGCTCGCTGGGCCTGTTGCAGCTGAAACGCTTGGTACTCCCTCGCCTGTTCGACACGGCCTTCACCCTAGGGCTCACCAACTCGCTCGCGAACGCCGCCCTCGGCATTCGGGACCAGCGGCACCTACCCCTCTACACCGTCGACTTTGCCGCGATGGGTCGGTGCACCTTGAGTCTCGAGCACGAGCGACGACTGCGCGCGCTCAGGCCACCCATCCTGCTGCAAGTGGCCCGCCTCGAGCCGGAGAAGAACCCCGTCGAGCTTGCGAAAGAGTGGGCCGAGCTCGCGCGCAGCAAGACGGAGGGCTCGCTCGTGTTCGTCGGCGACGGCAGTCAACGGTCCCTCGTCCAAGATGCGCTTGCGACGACCCCGTCCGACCGATACCTCATCGCCGGCTCCGTTCGTTACGACCAGGTGGGCGGCTTCTTCAGGAACTGCGCCGCCAGCTGTCTGGTCAGCGCGCGGGAGCCGTGGGGCATCGCCGCGGTCGAAGCCCTAGGCCTGGGCCGGCCCCTCCTTGCCTCTCGCGAGGTGGGAGCAGCGGTCAGCCTCGCCATGGAGAGACCCGGCGGAATCCGCATCTGGGATCCGAGCCGCGAGCGGTTAGGTGAGGCACTGGCGCGATTCCTCGTGGACCTGCCGAGTCTACGCCAAGCGGCGGCGAGCGCCGCGGGGAGTGTCATCGAGCTGTACGACCGCGACCGGGTGGCCGAGCGGCTCTGCGCCTGGGGCGCGGCAATTCACTCTCGCCGGCTGAGCTCGTAGCCGCTCAGCGCCCTGGCGACGACGTCCGCCTGCGCGGCTCCTCGAGAACCTCCTGGTAAACCTGGAGCAAGCGTCGGACGATGTGGCTCCAATCGAACGACCGCTCCATCAGGACACGTCCCCTGCGAGCAAGTTCGTGGCGCCGCTCGGAGTCCGCAGCCAGTCCACTGATCGCCGCCGCTATGGCGTCGACTCGCCGGTCGACGAGGCAAGCGGCCTCCTCTTCGATGACCTCCGGCGGGACGCAGTCGCGCGCGATCACGGAGGGCAAGCTCGCCGCCAGCGCCTCCTTGATCGCGAGGGAATCACCCTCCTGATGCGAGGTCAATGCGAAGAGGTCGGATCCACCCAGCAGGCGTCTCTTCTCCTCTCCGCGGACGCGGCCGGTGAAGGTCACCGCCTCCTCCTGACCGCACCGTCTCACCAGCTGCTGAACAGCGTCCACGTAGGTAGAGTCGCCTGGCCCGGCG
Organism: Planctomycetota bacterium; assembly: GCA_041690735.1. Classification (GTDB taxonomy): domain Bacteria; phylum Planctomycetota; class J058; order J058; family J058; genus JAWLGW01. The sequence continues at coordinate 2,585 of JAWLGW010000405.1, read as the reverse complement.
ATCACCAGGTGGAGTCGAGGCTCCCGCTCGCGCGCCTCGGCGACGGCTGGGACGAGCAGGTCAAGGCCCTTGATCGGGTGGATCCTGCCCAAGAAGAGTACGACGAGCCGATGACGGAGCTGCGGGAGCCATTCGTCGAGGAGCTCGCGACCCGGAAGGGCTGCGAAGGCGGCGCAGTCGGCGCCGTTCGGCAACACGAAGATAGGAGACCGCAAACCGAACTCAAGGGCCTGGCTCCTCTCCCGCTCGGTCAACGCATGGATCGCAGCCGCGTTCCTGAGTGTGTGACGCTCGATCGCGGCGTAGTAGAGGGCCTTCTTATAGCGACTCCGTCGCCGGGATCGCGGATCGAGCATGCCGTGGAGTGTGAGGACGAATGGACGCCTCGATCGCGCGGCGGCGGCGGCGGCGAAGCTGGTCGGCAGGGTCCAGAGCCCGTGGACGTGGACCAGATCAGCTCGCCGTACCGAGTCGAGCAGGCGCGAGATGCCGCGGCGACCGGGCCAGAAGCCGGGCCCCACCCGCTCTGGCGTCAACGGCTCCCCGGGGAACACCTCAACCTGGACCCCTAGCTGCCGCAGGACCCGGACGTACGCAGCGACCGCGCCGACGGGGCCGCCGTAGCTCGGATCGGTTGTCGGCAGAACATGAAGCACGCGCATGGTGGAGCCGATCAACTACAGGCGCGCCGAGCAAGCCCGGTCGAGGGCGCTGCACCGGAAGCGTCGAGTAAGCGCGGCGCGCAACGTCGCTGCCCCTGTCAGCTAGCCTAGCTGCAGGATCGACCACCTCCACGCATAAACCGCAGCGTCGCCCAACTCCTGCTCGATCCGCAGGAACTGATTGCATCTGGCCATCCAGTCGGTGGAACTGAGGGAGCCGGTCTTGATCCTGGCCCACGCCGATGGCCACGGCGAAGTCGGCGCTGAAGGTGTCTCCACTCGACGGTGGGGTTGCCGCGGCTGTCGAGGATCCAGTCGGCGTGGAAGTGCTCGATCTTGGCCTCTTGTGCCGGCGGCGCGGCAGCCATTGGGGGCCGAGTGGTTTATGCTCGCCGGTCGGGGTGCTCTAAGTGTGAACAGGCTTCATTTAGGCTGTGGCTCGAACCCGCTCCCTGGCTGGGTGAACGTCGACAACTCGCCTTCGGTATGGCTTGCGCAGATCCCGGAGCGGGTTACGCGGCTACTCGGGAAGCTGCGGCTGTTGTCGCCCCCTCAGCGTGAGTTCATACGTGCCGCAAGAGCGCTCGACATAAGGTGGGCGGACGGCCGCCGCCTACCATTCCCAGACAATTCGTTCGAGGCGGTGTACAGCTCCCACACGCTCGAGCACGTGCCACGAGCAGCTGTTGCGACATTTCTCGCTGAGATACGCCGCGTCCTCCTTCCCGGAGGCGTGCTCCGGCTGGCTCTACCTGACCTGAACAAGTTGGTGGACGCGTATCGAAAGGACGGTGACGCCGAGGCCTTCATGGAACGCAGCCTCTTAGGCATGCCGAGTCTGGCCTCCCCGCTCGACCGGCTCAAGTTCTTGGTTGTAGGGAGCCGGCACCACGCCTGGATGTACGACGCGCGCTCGACCTGCGTGCTACTGGAACGGCTGGGTTTCCAGGACGCAAAGGAACTGTTGCCTGGCCAAACCACCCTTTCAAATCCAGCCGGTCTCGACCTGGCGGAGCGTTCGAGCGACAGCTTTTACGTGGAAGCTATCGCTCCATAATCGGAGCGTCGGCGGCCTACCCACCCTTGGCAAAGCTGCGGCCGTGGCCCGCCCATGCGCATCGGGCCGTACGAAGGACGTGGGCCAGCTCGGCCGCGGGGCACGGGCGTCACCTACGCCCTCCGACACCGGTAGCACAGCAGTGACCCGCGGCCGCCGGCGCTCAAGATGCTCCTGCAGGGCGCGGCGGGTTCGCGTGCGACGGCGCGCTTCACCGAGAGGCGGCGGCGCTGGCCAGGATGAGCCACCCCCATGTAGCGCGGAGCGTGTCAGTGGGGGAGACGCCGCAGCTGCCGTTCACGGTGCTGGAGCGGCTGCCGGGCGAACCGCTCGAGGCGCGGCTGGCGCCGAGGTGCCGGCCCTGATCACCAGTTTCGCGATGCACCCGGACCCGGGGCGCCGGTGGCTGGCGGTCGGCTGCACTCCACCAGCTCGCTGCTGCTGGTCGACGTCGCCACCGGCGCGGGGGTCAGTCAGTCAGCAGGGAGACCCGACGGCGCTCGGCGAGCTGAGCTGCAAGGCTCGTACACCCCGACGGCGCTCCCGCCCACGCCACCGCCCCGCGGGCTGCTGTTCGCACCCGCGGCTCGCTCCATTGCAGCCTGGCCCAGCCGCCCCGAGGGCAGGGGTGGCGGGCCGAGCCCCGACCGGGCCAGGAACGGGCTGTGGCTGAGCGTCCCCCGACTCGGCCGACGGATGGGAGGTGATCGCGCTGGCGTGGCGGCGAGCGCGGGATCGCGTCCAGGAGCTCAGTGGCGGCGAGATCGAGAGCCAGGGCGCTGTCGCTCTCGGGGCTGCCCCAGCTGATCACCGCAGTCGTGCCCCGCCTCTCACGCCCCCTCACGCCCCCCCAGCCCCGGCGCGCA
>JAWLGW010000404.1:0-6315 GCA_041690735.1 Planctomycetota bacterium | reverse complement strand
CGTCCACCGGATCCCGCTGCCGCCGGAGACCGCGGAGGAGGAGGGAGACGACGCGACCGTGGTGGCGCCGCCCGGCGCCTTCCAGGCCGGCGGCGGGGATGACGCCACGATCGTCGCCAGGCCGCCGGTCCCGATCCGCCGCCCCGCCAGCGGGGACACCGGCAGCAGCGACGGCGGGGGCGCGATCGAGGCCGGGCGGATCCTGTCGCTGAGCGGCGAGGGCGGCGGCTGGGAGCCGGGGGCGCGGCTGGGCGACCTGACCCTGATGGCGAAGCTGGGCCAGGGCGGCATGGGGGTGGTGTACCTCGCCAAGAGCGAGGCGGGCGCGGAGGTCGCCGTCAAGGCCCTGTCGCTGGAGGCGGACGCCGACATGATCGCCCGCTTCGAGCGCGAGGGGGAGGCGCAGGCGGCGGTGGACCGTCACCCGAACGTGGTGCGAGTGCACACCGCGGGGCAGGCCTGGGGGCACCTGTACTTGGTCATGGACCTGGCGTCGGGGGGAGACCTCAAGGACCGGCTCAAGCGAGACGGGCGCCTCCCGCTGAAGGACGCCGCCGCGCTGGTCGAGCCCCTGGCGCGCGGCCTCGCCCACTGCCACCGGCAGGGCGTGCTGCACCGCGACCTCAAGCCGGCGAACGTGCTGTTCGACGAGGCTGGGACCCCCAAGCTGACCGACTTCGGGCTCGCCAAGGTCGCGGGAGAGCAGCAGCTCACCCGCACCGGCACCACCCTGGGCACCCCCGCCTACATGTCGCCCGAGCAGGCGGGCGGCGACACCCACCACATGGACGCTCGCACCGACGTGTACGGGCTGGGGGCGGTGCTGTACCACGCCCTCACCGGTCAGGCGCCGTTCAGCGGTCACGGATCCCACGCGATCCTGATCAAGGTCCTCACCGAGGACCCCGATCCGCCCACTCACCACGTCCCCGACCTGCCGCGGGACGCCGACCTGGTGGTGCTCAAGGCCATGGCCAAGAGCCCTGACGACCGCTACCCCACGGCCGACGTCTTCGCGGACGACCTGCTGCGGCTGGCGCGGGGCGAGCCGGTGTCGGCCGAGGCGATCGCCGGGGCCGCCGCCCGGCGGCGCCGGCGCGGTCTGGCCGCCGTCGCCGGTCCGGCGGCGGCGGTGGCGGCGGTCGTGGTGGCGCTGTGGAGCGCGCTGCCGGACGTCACGGAGGAGGCTGCCCGCCGCCGGCCCGGCGGACGCCCCGGGCTCCGACTCCTGAGCCTGGCGGCCGAGCGTGAGGTGCGGCTGGCTGGAGACGAGGGAGCCGTGGTCGTCCACCACCGGCGACCACGCCTGCGCCTCGAGGTGCGCGGCACCCTCGACGAGGTGCGGGTGACGGTCGACCGCAAGGAGCGCCCGAGCGCGCCGGTGAGCCCCGCCACCACCGAGGTCACGGTCGACCTCGGGCGGCTGGAGGTGGGCGCGCGCACGATCGAGCTGGCGCCGGCCCACCAGGGGCGCGCGCGCGCGACGGCGGCCACGCTGCGGCTGCAGGTCCGCGAGGGCCTGCCGGACACGATCGAGTACCTGCCCGCCGACGACCTGTACCGCAACGCCCGCGACGGCTCGCTGCTGAAGTACGTGGCGCCGGCGAGCTTCCGCATGGGCAAGGACCGCATGCCCCGGGGGGCGAACGACTCACCGACCCGCGAGATCGCCAGCAGCCCCGAGCACTGGGTGGACGTCACGCGCGGCTTCCTGATCGGCCTCCACGAGGTCACGCAGGCCCGCTTCACGGCGTTCTTGCGCGAGGAGGGGGCCGAGCGGGGGCTCGTCCTCCCTCCCCAGACCGGCGTCCTGCCCCAGGCGCAGAGCGGCGGCGACAGCGACGACACGGCGCCCATGTGGCTGGGAGGCACACCGCAGCGGCCCGCTCCCCTGCCCCGGCCTCACCCCGATCACCCCGTGGTGCGGGTCACGTGGTTCGAGGCGGCGGCGTACTGCGAGTGGGCGGAGCTGCGGCTCCCCACCGAGGCGGAGTGGGAGCTCGCGGCGCGCGGCGCCAACGGGGAGCGCCCCCACGAGACGCTCTACCCCTGGGGACCCGAGGCGCCGACGCGCGCCAACGCCCTGGCGAACGTGGAGGAGCTCTACGGCGGGGTCTTCCGTGTGGGGCAATTCCCCGCCGGCGCGAGCGCCTGGTGCGGCGCCCTCGACCTGTGCGGGAACGTGTTCGAGTGGGTCGAGGACGCGGTCGGCGGGACGGTCGCCGGCGCCTACGACGTGCGGCCGAACGAGCGGCGCACGGACCCTCGCGCCCCGAGCTTGTCCGAGGAGGAGCGCTCCCGCCGCAAGCGCGTCAACCGAGGCGGCGGTTACAGGAGCCCGAGCTATAAGACCTGGACCGTCTACCGCGCCCACGACCCCCCGGGGGCGCGGATGTACAACACCGGGCTCCGGGTCGCCGCCAGCCTGCTCGACGAGGACTCCGAGGAGGAGGCTCAGCCCTCCAGCAGCCGGTAGGAGAGCGCGGGCGCCCGGCGCTCGACCCGGCGCTCGAGGGCCTCGGCGACGCGCAGCAGCAGAGCTTCCTCCCAGGGGCGGCCGAGCGCCGGCAGGCCGATCGGCAGCCCCCGCCCGTCGTAGCCGATCGGGGCGGTGAGCGCCGGGAGGCCGTTGAGGTTGGCGGCGAACACGAACCGCAGGATCTCGCCGGTGGTGGTGATGTCGCTCTCGCCGCGCTCCAGCGCCGCGGGCGCGATCGGCGGCGCGGTGCGGCCCGCCGTGGGGGTCACGATCAGGTCGGCGTCCCGCAGGGCCTCCAGCCACTGGACGGTGAACCGGGTGCGCACCCGCTGGGCCCGCACGTAGTCGCGGCTGGTGAGCAGGCGGGCCAGGGCCAGGTTGACCCGCACGTCGAGGCCCAGCGCCTCGCCGTGCGCCTCCTCGTACGGCTCCATGGCGTGGGCCATTTCGGAGGCGATCGTGATCAGGTGGGCCACCCGGGCCGCCTCCAGCCCCGGCAGCGTCACCTCGCGCACCTCGGCGCCGAGGTCCCGCAGCAGGTCGAGGCCGTGCTCGCAGGCCCGGACCACCTCGGGGTCGGCGTCCTCGAACCACGGCCGGTAGACGCCCACCCGGACGCCGGCCAGGTCGCCGCCGTCGAGGCCCTCGAGGTGGGGCGGGGGCTGGAGGAGCGAGTACGGGTCGCGAGGGTCGGGCCCCGCCATGACGGCGTAGCCCAGGGCCGCGTCGCGGGCGGTCGCCGCCAGAGGTCCCACGTGGCCGACGCTCCAGCAGAGGGGGAAGGCGCCGTGCTCGCTGACCCGCCCCAGGGTCGCCTTGAGCCCCACCACCCCGCACAGGCTGGCGGGGGTGCGGATCGAGCCGCCCCCGTCGGCCCCGACCGCCAGCGGGCACAGACCGGCGGCGACGGCCGCCCCCGGCCCGCTGGAGGAGCCGCCGGTGTGGTGGCCGAGGTGGTAGGGGTTCCTGGCGCAGCCGTGGTGCGGGTTGAGGCCGGTGACCCCGATCCCGATCTCGTGCATGTTCGCCTTGCCGATCAGGAGGGCCCCCGCGGCGCGGAGGCGCGCCACCACCGTCGCGTCCTCTCGCGCGCGCCCGCCCCCCAGGAACCGCGTCCCCACGGTGGTCGGGAAGGGCACCTGGTCGAGCTCGTCCTTCACGGCCACCGGCACCCCGTCGAGGGGGCCCAGCGGCCGCCCCTCCCGGTGCCGCTCGGCGGAGGCGCGCGCCTGCGCCCGCAGGTCGTCGGGGTCGGTCGCGATGAACGCCCGCAGCGGCGTCGGGCCCCGGTCGCTGGCGGCGATCGCCTCGAGCACCCGCTCCGCCACCTGCTCGGGCGTCGCCCGCCCCTCGCGGTAGGCGTGGGCGAAGTCGGCGACGCGCTCGAACCGGTACCCCGGCCGGGGCTCCGGAGTCCCCGCCAGGACCTGCCCGAGGTCGGGCGGGGGCGGCTCCGGCAGCGCCGCCGACAGCGCGCCTGGGGCCGGCAGGGGCGGCCGCACGGCAGGCGCCTCGTCCACCCGCTCGCGGCGGAACCGCTCGATCCCGGCGTCGCGCAGCATGCGGCCCGCGATCAAGGCCCGGGTGGGGCCGGTCTCCAGCAGCCGCACGAACGTCTGCAGCGCCCGGCCGGTGAGGCGGGGGGCCCGAATGGCCCGGAGGTCGTAGGACGCGGTCACGGGGACCTCCTGAGGCGCTCCAGCAGGCTGCCGACGCTGCTGCGCGCCAGCAGGCGGTCCAGGCCGAGCAACGCCGCGAGGGGGACGAGCACCAGGCCCAGGCGGCGGACGAGCGCCGCGGCGTCCGGGGGCAGCGCTCCCAGGACGCCCGCCGGCTGCAGCACCCGGTCGACCGCGACCCCCGCCGCCAGCAGCAGCGCGACCGCGGCGACGGCGTCGAGGCGACGGCTGGGCGGGGGGGCGGCGCGCTGCGGCCGGCGCGTCGCGGCCAGCTCCTCCTCGAGGGAGCGCAGGCGCTTGCCCTCGAGCAGCGGCGCCTCCTCCAGCCCCTCGAACAGCGCCAGCGCCTCGCGCGCGGACTGGGGGCGGTCGCTGCGCCTCTTCGCCATGAGGCGTTCGATCGCCGGCTCCAGCGGCTTCGCCTCCGGCGCCAGCTTCGAGATCGAGGGGACGGGCGCCTTGCGGTGCTGCTGGAGCACGCCCAGGCCCGTCTTGCCCGAGTAGGGCGCCTGGCCCGCCACGAGGTGGAACAGCATGGCGCCGGCGGCGTACAGGTCGGAGCGGGCGTCGAGCGCCTGGAGGTCGATCTGCTCGGGGGACATGTACTCCACGGTGCCGAGGATCATGCCGGCCCCGGTGATCCGCGCGTGGCGGTCGGCGCGGGCCAGGCCGAAGTCGGTCAGCTTGGGGCGCCCCTCGGCGTCGAGCAGCACGTTGTCGGGCTTGAGGTCGCGGTGCAGGATCCCCCGCTCGTGCACGGCGGAGAGGCCCGACAGGACCCGCCGGATCACGGCCACCGCCTGCGGCACGGTCAGCCGCCCCAGCCTGTCGAGGACGTCCTGCAGGCTGCCGCCCGGCATGTACTCCAGGGCGAGGTAGATGAAGTCCCCCGCCTCGCCGGCCTGATGGCAGCGGACCACGTGGGGGTGGTTGAGGCCCATCATCATGTGGGCCTCGCGGCGGAACCGCTCCAGCGAGTCGGGGCTGAGGGTGTGGGGCAGCGCCACCTTGATCGCGGCCAGGTCGTTGCCGCGGCGCGCCTTGTAGACCACACCCATGGCGCCGACCCCGAGCTTGTCGGTGATCGACCACCCGTCGACGACGGTGCCGAGCAGTCGGTCCTGAGAGGTCCCCCGCATGGAGTCGATCCTGCGCCAGGCCCCGCGGTCGTGCAATGGTCTGGCGCGGATCGCGGCCGCCGGCTAGCGCGCCGGCGCGGCCCGCGAGACACTGCCGGGATGTCCGACTTGGTCCCGCTGGTCGCCATCTTCGCGGGCGTGGGCGTCGCCCTGACGCTGGGGTGGCTGAACCAGGCGCGCGAGAACCGCCGGGCGGTGCTGATGCGCCTCGAGCCCGCCCTGGAGCGGGGCCTCCTGCAGCGGCCCAGCCCCGGGCTGTGGACCGACGTGCTGGAGGGGCGCCGCGCGGATCGGCCGGTGCGGATCGAGGTGAGCTCCCTGGCGAGCATGGAGCGGCACCGGATCGAGGCGACCCTCGACCTGCGGCACGCCCCGCCGGTGCGCCTGCGGATCCGCCGCGACGCGGGCTGGGCGGCCCTGCAGAAGTGGCTGGGGCTGGTCGAGGACGTGGAGGTCGCTCAGGGCGACCGGTTCGACCGCCGCTACCTGGTCGAGGTAAGCCACCACGACGCCGGCGAGGGCCCGCTGGCCGACCGGCAGGCCCGCGAGCGGATCCACACCCTGCTCACCCGCTGGCGCCTCGACGAGGTGGCGATCGAGGACGGGGTCCTGCGGGTGAGCGGCGCCACCGACCTGCTGGGCCGCGCCCTGATCCACGACCTCCTCGACGCCCTGGAGGTGCTGGCCCACGGCTACGACCGCCGCCCGGTGATCCGGATCGACGCCCCCGACCGCTACGCCTGGATCGGCGGTCAGGACAGCGCCGCTCGCTGCCCCTACTGCCACGACGCCCTGCACAGCGAGGTGGACCTCGCCGCCTGCGAGGACTGCGGCACGCTCCTCCACGGGGAGTGCCACGCGGAGCACGGCTCCTGCCCGATCCTGGGCTGCACCGGCCGGAGGCTGGAGCGCCTGGGGCCGCTGCCGCTGTAGGCCTCCCCTGACCTACGCCAGACCCACGCGCCCAGGCTAGGCTGGCCGCGCGAGGAGGTCTCATGCGCCCCGCCGCCCTCACGCT
>JAWLGW010000403.1:0-6316 GCA_041690735.1 Planctomycetota bacterium | reverse complement strand
GTGGCTGCCGTTTAATAGGGAGAGACGAGGAAGGGCTTTCTTCTTCCTCCTCCCCCACGGGCACTCGACGATCGGGCGCGCTGCCTTCCAAGTGGCGCGCCGGTGTTTCCTTCGTTGCCACCTGGTCCGTACCCCGGACGAAGCGGTCGCGCAGATCGGGCTTGAGGAGCCCAAACAGGGGCGAATCCGTCGCTGCGACGGGGGTTCCGTCGCAGACCTCGTAGCCCGAGGGCGCCGCGCCCGGGAGCGGGCCGCTCGGGAGCGACGCCTGCGCGAGCTGCAGCGGCGCGCCCGGGCGGCGCGCGCGGCGGAGGCGCCCGGGGGCGTGGCGGCCCCGCCCCCCCCGGCGGCGGCCGCGCCGGCCGCGCCGGTCGCCCGGAGCCCGCCGCGGGCGTCCGCCCGATTCGACCGCGGGCCGAGGAGAGCGAGCCGCGACGCCTGCCCCGGATCACGATCTACGGCGGCGCGGGACCCGACAGCGGCTGGATCGAGTACGAGGACCCTGAGCAGGACCCGCGCCGCCGGCGCGGCCGGTGAGGCGAGGCGTCACCGCCCCAGCAGCCCGGCCGCGCCCATGGTGTCGAAGGCCGGCAGCACCTTGAGCTCGAGGCCCGGCGCGAACGCCTCCTGGCCCGAGGCGTAGTAGGGGAAGGCCGAGGCCGGCGCGGTGCGGAAGTGGCCGACCACCCGCGCCTTCAGCGGCACCCGCGCGGTGACGGCGCGGGCGGGGGGGCGCTCCCAGTACAGCTCGAGCACCCCGTCCTTGACCGCCGTGTGGGTCGCGCCGGCGAGGCCGCCGCTGGCGAGCGCCTCGCGATCGAGCACCACGCCGCCGGGGAGGGGCACCGCGGCGACCACCTGCCCCTGCGCGGGGAGGCCGCGCGGCGAGAGGGTGACGATCAGCGTGGTCGACTCGCCCGCGTTCACCTGCGCCGGCTGGAGCTGCGTCGTCACGGCGAAGGGCGCGGCCGGCGAGGTCTGCGGCCGGGCGATCAGATAGGCGCAGGCCAGCTGATAGTCCACCTTCTCCGCCGCGCCCGCGAAGCCGAGGCGCACGCTCACCGTCTGGCCCGGGCCCACGTCGCTCAGCGGGCGCTCCAGCGTCACGGGCCGGTCGCGCCCGGCCTCGAGCAGCGTCTCCACCGGGCGCCGCCCGCCGGCGGCGCGGGCGACCGTCAGCGGCTCGGGCGCCGGGGCGGCCGGCGCCAGCCGGGCCAGGGCCCGCACCGCCTGGGCGGTGGACTGGGTGCCGGGCCAGGCCCCCTCGGCGGTGCGCTGCCGGAGGAGCGCCTCGAGCGCCTGCAGCGCCGCGTGGCCGTGCCCGCCGGCGTCGAAGGCCACGGCCGCCAGGGCGGTGGTCTCCACGTCGAGCTGGTGCTGCCAGGACGCCATGAGGCCGCGCCCCTTGCTCGCGATCAGCCCGCTGTCAGGGTCCCGGGCGGCCAGGAGCGGCGCGACCAGCGCCGCGAGGTGCGCCTGGCGCGGCGGCAGCTCCTTGGGCCAGGGGGTGCGCCAGGCGGCGACGGCGTTGGCGAGCACCGCCCGCTCGTAGGCGGTCTTGGGCTCGACCTGCAGGGCGCGCAGGGCGCCCTTCCAGGGGACGCCCGCCTCCTGGGTGGCCAGGGCGGCGAAGGCCGCCTCCAGGCCGCCGACCGTCCCGCCGACCGTGTGGGCGTCGAGCCACGCCAGGGCCCGCTGCATGGCGACCGTGCCGCGCCCCTGGAACAGGCGCCCGTAGTGCGCCAGCTGGACCACGCCCATGGCGGTGTAAGCCGCGGTGGGCTCCTCGCCCGGATACAGGCCGAAGCCGCCCGAAGCGTGCTGGAAGGTGAGCACCCGCTCGTAGCCCGCCTGGGCCAGGGCGTGGGCCCGGGCCAGCACGGCGGCGTCGGCCCCTCGCTCGCGCAGGCAGGACAGGACCACCAGGTTGGGGTAGTTGGTGGAGGTGGTCTGCTCGAAGCACCCGTACGGCTGGCGCAGCAGGCTCGAGACGCCCTCGGTGGCGGCGCTGACCAGGGGGGAGCGGGCGACCCGGGTGCGGGTGCGCACCGAGCCCGGCAGCGCGCCCGAGGGGATCGAGAAGGAGACCTCGCGGCCCGCGGCCTCGAAGGCGGCGACGCCCTGGCTGACCTCCACCGCCGGCGGCCGGATCACGAGGTCGTGCTCCTGGACCTCGTAGAAGGCAGCGCCCCGGGTGAGGACGGTCAGCCGGGCGTGCGCGGCGGCGTGCCGGGCGCGGAACCGGAACTTGTGCTTGCGCGCGTCCACGCGGGGGTCGACCTCGACCCGGGTGCGGTCGAGGGGCTCGAGGGCCTCAGGCGCCTGCACCTCCAGCAGCAGCGGCGCCTTGCCGGTCACCGAGGCGCCCGCGACCTCCGCGTACAGCTCCACCAGGTCGCCCGCGTGGAGGTGGGTGGGCACGTCCACCTGGGTGTGGAAGTGTCGCGCCACCACGACCTGGGCGGCGGCGCCGCCGCCTACTGCCAGCCCAGCGGGACCCGCGCCCATCCCTTGCACGGCCAGGCGCAGCGGACCCGGATCGTGAGGCAGGCGCAGGGTCAGGCTGGCCACCCCGCGGGCGTCGGCCTTCAGGCGCGGCGCCCAGGCGACCGTGTCGCGGGTGTCGACCTGCCCGCGGCGCAGACGGACCTGCTGGGGCAGCTTGCGCGCTCGCTTGCCGAGGCCGGGGGTGGCGAGGCGAGCCTCGGGCGAGGCGATCCGCCGGGCGCGATTCGGGCCGGCGGCCCGCGGCAGGTCGGCTCGGGTGAAGGGCGCCCGGGCCAGCAGGCGGTCGAGGTCGGTCGGCCGCGCCTCGGTCTGGGGCGGCTCGTCGGCGCTCGCGGGCGGCGGCGTGATCCCGGTCAGGGGGGCGCGGCCGACCTCGGCGTCCGGCAGCGCGCCGGCCGCGAGCGGCAGCCCCTCGGGCGGGTAGGCGTAGGCGCCGCGGACCAGCAGGAACGCGTCGCGGCGCGCGGGCGCGTCCGGATCGCTCGCGAACAGGTCGACCAGGCCCTGCACCGGGTCGATCGCGTGGGGCTGCAGCAGCGCCCGCGCCGCCAGGTCGGCGCTCCAGGCGTCGGCGCCCCCCAGCGCGCCCGAGGCGAACAGGGCGGCGCCGAGGTCGGCCTGCACCGGCTGGCCGCGCAGGGTGGCCTGCAGGTGCAGGGTGACCTCGCGCCCCGGCAGCGGCTCGCCCTCCACGCCCATCAGCGCGACCTCGAGGGGCGGCCGCTCGCCCAGCAGCACCGGCACCCGCAGGTAGGCCCGCTCGTCGCGCGTCACCACCACGTGGGCGATCTCGAGGTAGGAGCCGGACCGGCCGAAGCGGGCGGCGCGCTCCTCCCCGGCGGAGGTCCGGACGGTGTCCCGCTCCACCCGGCCGTCCGGGTGGACCAGGTGGACCTGCGCGGTGCCCGAGTCGCGAGCGCGCAGGTGGACCGCCAACCCCTTCTCGGTGCGCTCCAGGCGGAGCGCCAGGGGGTGGGCGGTGAGCGCGGGCAAGGGGAAGCGGCGCGCGGTTCCGGCCGGGCGGTCGATCTGCAGGGCATAGCGACGCCCCTCGGCGTACTCGACCGTTACGGCCGCCTGGCCGCGCGCGTCAGCGACGAAGGTGGCCGCGCACTCGCCGCGGTCGTCGAACACCCGCCCCTCGCAGGCGACGGGCCGGCCGCGCTCGTCGCGGACCAGCAGGCCGAGGCGCTGCTTGCCCGGCAGGACCGCGCCGCCCTCGGGGAACACGTCCACCGCGCCCACGGGCGCGGCGAGGGCCACCGGCGCCGCGATCGCCGCGGCGCCGCTCTTGATGGCGAGGCCCGCCGACAGGTGGCCCGAGGTGCGGGCGCCCTCCGGCACGGCGCAGCGGATCACGGTCCGCCCCTCCGAGTCGGTGGGGCCGGCGAAGCCGATCACTACCTCGCGGCCGAAGGTCGCCCGGAACTTGACCTGCTCGCCCGCCAGCGGACGGCCCCGCGGGTCGCGGGCCTCGAAGGCTGCGGTCACCGTGTCGCCCGGCAGGTGACTGTCCGCCAGCACCCGCAGCGAGAGCAGCAGGGCGGGCGGCGCCACGTCGAACACCTCGACCGCCTGCTGGTGGAGGCGCAGGCCCTCGGCGTCCTCGGCCACCAGGGTGAACGGCCCACCCGGCCACTCGGGGTCGAGCAAGAACGCGGTCTCGACCGGGCTCGCCTTGGCCTTGGGCCGGACCGCGGCGAGCTCGGTGCCCTGGGGCCCCAGCAGCCGGACGCGCAGGCCGGGCACCCGCTCGCCGTGGAGGCGGAACCACACCGTCTCGCCCAGGCGATAGCTGGGCTTGTCGGTCTGCACGTGGACGAAGGGCGTGGGCTCGGCCGCGGCGGTGGCGGCGGCCAGCAGGCACAAGGGGAGGGCGAGGCGGGCGGGGGTCATGGGGCTGCCTGGGGAGGTTCCTGAACGACCGGTGCGCGTACAGGAGACACGCCGGGAGGCGCCCGGGCGTTCCACCCTCTGGCTGGTCCCGTAGACTGCGCCCTCATGAGCGCGATCGTGGTCGAGGCGGGCGGCCCCCTGGTGGGCGAGGCCCGGGTCCCGGGCGACAAGTCGATCAGCCACCGGGCGGTGCTGCTGGGGGCGCTGGCCGCCGGGGAGAGCCGGGTGCGCGGCTTCCTCGACGGGGCCGACTGCCGAGCCACCGTGGGGGCCATGCGGGAGCTGGGCGTGCGGGTGGACGCCGTGTCGCCCACCGAGCTGCGGGTGCACGGCCTGGGGCTGCGCGGCTTGCGGCCGCCGCGACGGGTGCTCGACTGCCACAACTCGGGGACCACCCTGCGCCTGCTGGTGGGGCTGCTGGCGGGGCAGCCCTTCGCCTCGGTGTTGGTGGGGACCGACCAGCTCCAGGGCCGGCCCATGGGGCGGGTGGTGGCGCCGCTGCGCCGCATGGGCGCGCGGATCACGGGCCGCGAGGGGGGCGCCCTGGCGCCGCTGACGGTGACGCCCCGCGACCTCCCGCTGCGAGGGGTGGAGCACCGGCTGGCCGTGGCGAGCGCGCAGGTCAAGAGCTGCCTCCTGCTGGCGGGGCTGCAGGCCGACGGCGTCACCGCGACCGTCGAGCCGGCGCCCTGTCGCGATCACACCGAGCGCATGCTGCGCGCCATGGGCGCGCCGCTGGGGGTGGAGGGGCCCCGGGTGGAGGTGCGTCGCCCCGCCGAACCGCTGGCGCCCCTCGACCTGGTGGTGCCGGGCGACGTGTCGTCGGCCGCCTTCCTGCTGGTGGCCGGGGCGATCGTGCCGGGCAGCCGCCTCACGCTCCCCGGCGTGGGCGTGAACCCCACCCGGGCAGGCGTGGTCGAGGTGCTGCGTCGCATGGGCGCGACGCTCACGGTCGAGGACGCGGAGGAGGTGGGCGGCGAGCCGACCGCGACCCTCACGATCGCGGCGAGCGACCTGGTGGCGACCGCGATCGGCGGGGCCGAGATCGGCACCCTGATCGACGAGGTGCCGGTGCTGGCGGTGGCGGCCACCCAGGCCGTAGGCGAGACCGTGGTCCGCGACGCGAGCGAGCTGCGGGTCAAGGAGACCGACAGGATCGAGACCACCTGCGCCGAGCTACGCCGGCTGGGGGCTGACGTGGAGCCGCTCCCGGACGGCCTGGGGGTGCGCGGACCCACGCCGCTGGTGGGCGCCGAGGTGGACGCCCACGGCGACCACCGCCTGGCCATGGCGCTGACGGTCGCGGGGCTGATCGCGCAGGGGACCACTACGGTCCGCGGCGTGGAAGTGGTGGGCGACAGCTTCCCCGGATTCTTCGAGCTGGTGCGGGGCCTGGGTGCCCGTGTGGTGGAGGCCTGAGCCCATGCTGACCCGGCTGCGCTTCCTGACCGCCGGCGAGAGCCATGGGCCGCGCCTGAGCGCGATCCTGGAGGGGCTGCCGGCGGGGTTCTCCCTCGACCGGGGCGCGATCGACGCCGAGCTGGCCCGGCGCCAGAAGGGCTTCGGCGCCGGCGGCCGCATGAAGATCGAGCAGGACCGGGTGGCGATCACCGGCGGATGGATGGCCGGCAAGACCACCGGCGGGCCGCTGGCGTTCGAGCTCGACAACCGCGACTGGCAGAACTGGCGCGACAAGGAGATCGCGCCCATGACCAAGCCGCGGCCCGGGCACGCGGACCTGGTGGGGGCGATCAAGTACGGGCACCGCGAGCTGCGCCTGAGCCTGGAGCGGGCCAGCGCCCGGGAGACCGCCCTGCGGGTGGCGGCGGGCGCGGCCTGCAAGCAGGTGCTCGCCGCCTTCGGGGTCGAGGTGGGCGGCTACGCGGTGCAGATCGGCGACGTGCGGGCGGAG
>JAWLGW010000402.1:0-6319 GCA_041690735.1 Planctomycetota bacterium | reverse complement strand
CCCGCGGCAGTCGGTCTGGGAGTACCTGCTGCTCGAGGGCGCCTACAAGGCCGATGGGCTGGACAAGTTCTTCGGCATGAACGTGGTGGTCGAGGGGATCGCGCTCAGCCTGTTCGGGGTCATGAGCCACCTGCCGGGGCTCGAGATCTTGCGGCTGTTCCACCTCGACGAGTCCCGCCACACGGGCCTGCCGCAGAACTACTTCAAGGAGTTCCCCATGAGCGTGTGGCAGCGGCACAGCCCCGCCGCGCGTGTGCGGCGGCTGCGCATGATCTTGCCGGCGCTGATGCTCATCCCCCTGCTGGAGGACGACCTCGCCGAGCTCGGCGTCGACGCCTTCGACTTCGGCGGCTCGGTGCTGCGCAAGGTCGGGCACCTCGCCAAGCGGAACCACTTCTACCTGCCGATTCCGCACGACGTGCTGCTCAGGCTGCTGGAGGTGGCCTTCAACGTCTACTGCCGGCTGACGCGCGAAGGTCACACGTACAAGGCGTTCCTCGCCGCCGATACCACCCTCGGCGGCGCCGAGCGCGAGATCGAGCGCGCGATCTTCGCGGCCCTCTGAGCCGTCCACGGACCGTGCCAGCCCTGACCCTCCGCGCCCTGGTCCCCGACGACGTCGCCGCGCTGGTCGCCCTCCGGCGCGAGGCGCTGACCACCGCCCCCCTGGCGTTCTGCGCCTCGGTCGAGGACGACCGGGGCCTGTCCGTCGAGGGGGTGCGGGCCTCGCTGGCCGGGCCTGGGTACGCGGTGTTCGGCGCCTTCGAGGGCGACGCCCTGGTCGGCATGGCCGGGGTGATCCGGCAGGAGAGGCTCAAGCTGCGCCACCGGGCGGCGGTGTGGGGCCTGTACGTGACCCCGCGGGCGCGCGGGCGGGGGCTGGGGGCGGCCTTGCTGGCGGCGGCGGTGGAGCGAGCGCGGGCCTGGCCCGGAGTGGCGCAGGTCCAGCTGTCGGTCACCGAGGCCGCCCCTGAGGCCCGGCGGCTGTACGAGCGAGCCGGCTTCAGGGTGTGGGGCACCGAGCCCGACGCCCTGGAGTGGGAGGGGCGCCGCTACGCCGAGCACCACCTGCTCCTCGACCTCGCCGTCCGCTGAGTGCGCCGCCTCCGCCCGCTGGGTCGCCGCTGACCCGTGCGTGGACCGCACGGGCAGGAGTTAACTCGGTGCGCTGCTTGCGCTCCCTCTTGGACGGGCGAGGAGGCGACAGCGTGGCCCGAGAGCACGAGTTCGAGGTCGGGGACCTGGTGGTGGAGCGGGACGACCCGTGGATTCAGGTGGTGGTGGGGCACACGCCCGACGGGCGGTGCCGCACCGAGTACTTGTTTCCACCTCCGTGGCTGACCGAGAGCGAGAGCCACCTGATCCTCGAGTACCCCGAGGGGCACCTGGTCCCCGCCGGCCCCGAGCACCTGCCGCGGACCGCGAACGCCTCCTAGCTCGACCCCGTGCGGCGCCGAGGCGAGGCCGCTAGTGTGGGAGGGGAGGCGTCTGGGGTGCTCGACGCGCTGGTGGATCTGGGGGGCGGCCCCGAGCGGGCCCGCCGGCGCGAGGCGCTCACCCGCCGGATCGACCGGGTGCTGGCGCCCAAGCCGGCGCGGCGCCTCAGCCCGCCCCCCCTGCTGGTCCACCTGGCCCCTCGCCGCCTGGGTCTGGTCCGCAGCACCCCCTGTCCCCTCGATCCGATCGCCCGCCGGGTGGCCCGCTTCGCCCGGGGTCGGGCGGCGCCCCGCGCCGCCAGCCCGACCGCGCTGCGGGACCTGTCGCGCCGTCGCCTGGGGCTGGTGCGAGACACGCGCCCCTTGGGGGAATAGGCCCGACGCCCTGCGTCACGGCCGCACTCCGGACGGATCCAACACCGCCGCGTATACTCCTGCGGGCGCTTAAGCAGAGATTCACGCGAGGTTTGAGGGGCACGGCCCCTGCTCGGAGACCCAGGCGCCCCGCTGGGTCGTCTCACCGGGTGGCCCCCCGGCGTTTCAAGGAGCTCCATGCGCGTTCCACGCTCCCCATCGCTGCCCCGACGGTCGCTGCCCCTGCTCCTGCTGGCCCTCCTCCTGGGAGGGATCGCGGCGGTGAGCGGCGGCGCCGCCCGCGCCCAGGAGGGGCCCGCCAACCAGATCCACTACCCCCTCAACGACGAAATGGAGGGGATCCTGGCCGCCGCGGACGCGGCTCGCCTCGCCCAGGACTACGGGCGGGCGATCGAGCTGTATCGCGCGGTGCTCGACAAGGACGACCCCAAGAGCTTCCAGATCGCCCACCACCCCGACCGCGACGGGCGCCGGTTCATCGGCGTGAGCGAGTGGGCGATCCGCGGCCTGCGGGCGCTCCCCGCCAAGGGCGCGAAGCTGTTCCGGGCCCGCTACGACTACCGGGCCGGCTCGGCCCTCGACGCCGCCCTCGAGACCCGCGACCCCTATCGCGCCCTGGCGCGGGCCTACGACCTGTTCCCGATCTCCAGCTACGCCGCCCAGACCTTGCAGACCATGGCCGAGCTCGCCCTGGAGCGCGGTCAGCTGCACCGGGCCCAGCGGGTCCTGCGCCGCCTCCTCGCCCACCACCAGGACGAGCTGCCCAGCCCCGCCGCGGTCCACCACAAGCTCCTGCTGTGCGCGATCGGCCTCGGACGGCCCGAGGAGGTGCAGCGGATCGCCCTCGCCCTGCGCCGCGACGACCCCGACGGCGAGCTCCACCTGGCCGGCGAGCCGGTGGCCCTCGAGGAGCTGATCGCTCGCACCCTCAAGCTGGAGGCGATCCGCGACGGCCGCACCCGCGACGCCCGCTGCACCATTCCGCTGGTGCGGGGCGACACGCGCAACCGCGCCCAGTTCAGCGCCCCGGCCGCCTTCGGCGGCCCCCGCTTCGCGCCCCGCGCCTTCGACGCCCCGGGGCCGGTGCGCGGCCTCGACCGGCTGGGCCCCGGCGCCTTCCGCCCCGAGTCGGGCGTGCAGGCGCGGGTGCTGCCGGTGGTGCACGACGGGCGCGCCTTCGTCGTCACGGCCGACTCGATCCACGCCTACGACATCGCGTCCGGGGACCAGGTGCGGCGGATCCGCCGCCCTCCCCACCGCCCCCTGTTCGAGGACCCCAACGGGAAGGTGCAGTTCGGCGGCGCGATCTCCCAGGGCCTGCTGGTGGCGCCCCTGGTGGAGGAGGTCCTGCGCGACCAGTCCTTCCGGGGGATCCCGATCAAGGTGCAGATCCCGCTGCGCAAGCTGGCCGGGTTCGACGTCGACCCCGAGCGGTGGAGCTGGCAGTGGGACCACGCGCTCGCGCTGCGCGGGACCCGCCTGGAGCGGTGGAGCTTCCCCTGCCCGCCCGTCGCCCAGGAGGGCGTGGTCTACGCCTCGGCCTTCGCGATCGAGGGCTTCGTCGACTCCCACGTGGCCGCCTTCGACGGGCGCACGGGCGAGCCCCTGTGGACCACCTGGGTGTCGAGCGGGCAGGTCGAGCAGACCATGTTCGGCGAGCAGGCCACCGAGCCCCTGTGCGTGCCGGTGGCCGTGGCCGACGGCGCGGTCTACCACGTCACCTCCTTCGGCTCGGTGGCGGCCCTCGACGCCGACACCGGCCGGCCGCTGTGGGTGTCGGAGTACGACCAGGTCGAGGTGCGGGCGCCCAAGGGCTACTACGCCGACCACCGGCCGATCGTGTGGGAGAACAACGCCCCGCTGGTCGAGGACGGCGTGGTGGTCGTGACGCCGCTCGACTCCAACCACGCCTACGGCTTCGACGCCGAGACCGGCCGCCGGGTGTGGCAGGCGCCCGCCCGCCTGGGGGACAACAACCAGGTCGACATGCGCTACGTCATCGGCGCCGACGACGGCAAGGTGGTGCTGGCGGGGGGCCACGAGGTCCGCTGCTACGACGTGCGCGGCGGCAAGCTCCTGTGGCGGACTCAGCTGCGCGGGCGGGTGGTCGCCGGGCGGGGGCTGATCGCCGCCGGGGAGGCCTGCATCCCGGTCGACAACAACAAGCTGATCACGGTCGACCTCGACACGGGCGACCGCTCGGGGATCCACGACCTGTCGGCGACCGGCAACCTGCTCCTGTGCGGCGACGCGCTGCTGGTGGCGGGGAGCGGCCAGCTGGGCGTGCACAAGAACGGGGACCATCCCGCAGGACGGAGCTTCAAGTGAGCCGACAGGCAGGCAACCCCCGCGCCTCCGCGCGGGCCGCGACGATCTGCGCCGCGGCCGGCGCCGCGCTGCTCCTCGCCGCCCCTCCCGCCCTGGCGCAGGAGGACGGCCAGGAGCCGCGCGAGGTCTACCGGCGCATGGTCGAGGTGACGCCGACCGCCGAGCAGGCGATCCAGCGCGGCCTCGAGTTCCTGGCCCGCCGGCAGGAGCCCACCGGCGCCTACGTGGACGGGATCGGCCGCAAGGTCAACAACACCTACCTGGCCCAGCCCGGCGAGCACGTGGGCGTGACCGGGCTGGTGGGCATGGCGTTCCTGTCCAGCGGCAGCACGCCGGGCCGCGGCCCCTACGGCAAGCAGGTCCAGGGGTGCGTCGACTTCATCCTGAAGACGATCAAGACCAACGGCATGGTCCGTCACCAGGACTCGCGCATGTACAGCCACGCCTTCGCCACCCTGTTCCTGGCGGAGGTCTACGGCATGGCCCCCTCGCCCGAGGTGCGCGACGGCCTGCGCAAGGCGGCGGGGCTGATCGTCCGCTCGCAGAACGAGCAGGGTGGCTGGCGCTACATGCCCGGCGCCAAGGACTCGGACCTCTCGATCACCGTGTGCCAGGTCCAGGCGCTGCGCGCCGCCCGCAACGTGGGGGTCCAGGTGCCGGTCGAGACGATCGAGAAGGCCATGCGCTACGTGAAGCGCAGCTACATCCGCCCCGGCCAGAGCAGCTTCCACAACATGCCGGGCGGGTTCTGGTACCAGGTGTACGAGAACTTCCCCTTCCGCCCCTCCCGCACCTCCTTCGCCCTCACGGCGGCCGGCGTCACCGCCCTCTACGGCGCCGGCGTCTACGACGGGCCCGAGATCCGCGGCGGCCTGCGGTTCCTGTTCAACCACCGCAACCGCCCCCCGGCCCACGACATGGAGGTCACCTTCGACTACTTCTACGGGCACTACTACGCGGTGCAGGCCTTCTTCCAGGCCGGCGACGCGGGGCCGGTGCCCTACTGGTCGCAGTGGTACCCCTACATCCGCGACCAGATCGTCCGCGGGCAGCAGCCCGACGGCCGCTGGCAGGACCTCGTCGGTCCCAACTACGCCACCGCCATGGCGTGCGTGATCTTGCAGATCCCCTACCGCTACCTGCCCATCTTCGAGCGCTGAGAGAGCCGTGCAGTCCCTCCTCCCGCCGCCCATCCACACCCAGCTCGCCTCCGCCCGCCGGAAGCTGCGCGCCGTCGACGTCAGCCTGGGGCTGGCCCGCGCGGTCCTGTTCCTGGCCACCGCGCTGGTGGTGCTGTTCATCCTCGACACCTCGCTGCAGCCGCCGGTCCCGGTGCTGCGGACCTTCGCCCTGTTCGTGGCCATGGTGGCCGGCGCCAGCGCGACGATCGTCCTCGCCAAGCCGCTGCGCCGCCGCCTCAGCGACGACGACGTGGCGATCCTGGTCGAGGACGAGTACCCCGAGCTCGAGGGCGGCCTGGTCAGCTCGGTGCAGCTGTCGCGCGAGCTGGGCCGCGACGACCTCTACACCAGCCGGGCCCTGATCCAGGCCACGATCGACCGCACCGCCCAGAAGGTGGGTCCCCTCGACTTCGGGGCCGTGGTGCGCACCGGCCCGCTGGTCCCGCTGTGGCTCCTGATCGGCGGGTTCCTGGTCATGGGCGGCATGCTGCTCAGCCACCCCACCGTGGGCGAGTACGCGGGGGTGTTCTACCGGCGCGTCGTCCGCGGCGAGCTGGCGCTGTACCCCAAGCTGGTCCAGCTGAGCATCGACATGCCCGCGGTGATCCAGGTGGCCAAGGGCGAGGACCTGGTGATCAAGGCCAGGGTCGACAAGGGCGGCTCGCAGGTGAAGCGGCTCACGGTGAACACCCGCTTCATCGGCGGCGGCGACATCGAGCGGCGCGAGATGGTGCAGGTCACCGCCCGCGGGGCCGAGGGGCAGGTCGAGGAGGCGTTCGAGAAGACCTACCAGAACGTGACCGAGCCGTTCACGTTCTACGTGGAGGCGCCCGGGCACGGCGTGCACACCGGGGCCTACACGGTGGAGGTGGTGACGCGCCCCCGGGTGGAGGACTACGAGTTCGTCCTCGAGTACCCCGAGTACATCGGCAAGGCGCGCGAGGTGCTCCGCCAGCCCGACCTGCTGGTCCCGGCCGGGCCGAAGATCTCCGACGCGGT
>JAWLGW010000401.1:0-6326 GCA_041690735.1 Planctomycetota bacterium | reverse complement strand
ACCTCGTGTTCCCGGGCTCGGGCACCGGTCGCCCCCTGTCGCAGGCGGAGATCGATCGCCGCGGCGCCGACCTCCTCCGGCGCGCGGGCGGGCGGCCCTGAGGGCAGCGCCCGGCGCGCGCGAGACGTTGGCCCTGGAGGCCCGTTTGGTCTAGGCTCCCCCTCGGGAGGGGAGCCATGGACCAGCCGCCCGTCGACCCCACGCCGCCGGACAAGGCGGCGCCGCGAAAGCCCCCCTTGCCGCTCGTCGCGGCCGGGATCCTGCTGGCGGGTGTGCCGGTCGTGTATCTGGCCGCCACGCGCCTCGACCGGGCGATCGCGACCGTGGAGGCGAACCAGTCGAAGCTCGTCGACGACGACCTGCGCGACTACCTGCTGGAGCACGCCGAGGACCCGCGGGTCCACGCGATCTTCCGGGGCTGGTTCGACAAGGAGGCCGAGCACTGCGAGGGCGGGCTCAACGACTTCTACCAGGGCAAGCTCCGCACCATGCAGGCCGCCTTCACCACCCGCCGCCCCGAGGTGGACGACGCCTGGGTGCGCGTCGTAGCCCGCCTGTCGATCGCGGGCTACGACGAGGCGCAGCCCCTGGTGCCGGGCTACGCCGAGGATCCCCGCGTGCCCGCGGCGGCGCTGGAGGTCGTGGCCTTCTTCGCCAAGCGACCCCACCTGCTGGTCGACCAGTACACGGGGCGCGGGTACACGGGCTCGCTGCTGCGGGCGGTGAACCTCCTGCGCGAGCGACAGGCCGCCGAGGAGGAGTACCTCGCCGACTTCGCCAAGCTGGCCCTGGGCTGCAACCGCCCCGAGGCGCTCGAGGCCCTGGCCGCCTGGCCCGAGGACCACCCGCTGGTCGTGCAGGCCTACGGCCCGGCGCTGGTGGCGGCGAGCACCGGCTACTGGAAGAAGCCGGACGACCACGCGGTGCTGCGGGAGAGGATCGCGGCGCTCCCGGCCGAGCGCCTCCCCGACACGCTGCTCGACGCCTACCTCGCCAACTACGCCTCCTGCCTGGCGATCGAGCAGGGCCGGGTGTACACGGTCACCGCCGAGTCCTCCAGCGAGCTCAGCGTCGCCGCCCTGCGTGAGGCGGGTGAGGCGTTCGCTCGTCGCCTGCGCGAGCGGGTGGAGGCGCTGCAGGAGCCTGACGCCAAGTCGGCCGGCCTCCTCCTGTGCGCGCGCCTCGGCGCCGGCCGCCCCGGCGACGCCGCGGTGCTCCTGGAGTGGGCTCGGCTGGTCGTCACCCAGGAGGACCCGCGGACCCGCAAGCCGGGCGTGCTGCGCCACTCCGAGGCCTACGTCGACGGGCTGGCCCGCCTGGGGGTCGACGCGGTGGCGCCGCTGCTCCGCGCCTGGCGCGGCGGGCAGGCGCCGGTGGGAGCGTGGGCCCAGGCGCTGGCCCGGATCCACGCCGGCCGCTTCGCCCGGGAGACGGTGCGGGCGCTGATCGACTACGAGCCCCTCGCCTGGAGCTTCATCATTCGCCGGCAAGGCGCCAAGGCCGATCGGGAGCGGTTCGACCAGCTGCAGATCGCCTCGCTGCGAGCCCTGGAGGCCCTGGCGAGCGTCGCCGACCCCGCCGCCGACGTCGCCTTCGTGGCTGCCCTCGCCTGCCCCGACTCGGGGATCGAGGAGTATGCCGCCACCACCCTGCGCAAGCGCCTCGACGGCGACCGATTCGCCGACGCCCTGTTCGGCTACCTCGCCACCCGCCCCAGCTTCCAGGTCCGCGAGGTGGAGCTGTACGAGCGCGTCCTCACCTCGTACGCCGGCGTGGGTCCGGCGATCGTCCGCAACCTCGAGCGCCTGCTCGAGCGCGCGGGCTCACCCGACCGGGTGTCGTGGATCCACAAGGTGATCGGCCTGCAGTCGCTGGCCAAGGTCGGCGGCCCCGACAGCGCGGCGCTCCTGAAGCGCTACGCACAGGACGCCACCAGCTACGAATACGTGGAGACGGTCACCCGCGGCACGAAGACGACGGAGTCTCGCCGCACGGTGAAGTTCGCCGACCTGGCCCAGCAGGCGCTGCAGGCGATCGAGGCCCGCTAGCCCCAGCCTCCCCTGCGCCAGTTGCGCCGGGGCAGGAAGTCCTTGGCGAGGAAGGCCCAGGTGGCGTGCTCGAAGCAGGCGTCGAGCGTGAGCTTGCTGAGCGAGATGATGCGCCCCGCCTTGTTGACCCGCTCGCGCCGCCCCTTGGCCATGGTGCGCTCGACCGTGACCTGGGTGCCGCCGAACTTGGGCACCCGCACGACCTCCACGACCTCGGCCGCGGTCGCCTGAGGGTGCTTGAGCGCGCTCTTGCGCACCCGCTCGGCGACCCCGAGCATCTTCTCGTCCGGCTCCCCGGGAGCCCTCAAGGCGTAGATCTCGCGTCCCAGGTACAGCTCCAGGACGTCGGTCTCGCGCTCCCGGCCGCCCTTGCGCAGGCTGTCCCAGTCGGGCACGGGGAGCGTCCAGGGCTCGGCGTACTCCGCCAGGGCAGCGATCTGGGTCACCCCGTCCTGCTCGTAGCGGAACACCCAGGCCCGCTGCGCCTCGCGGATGAAGTCCATCCGGGTCGACCACAGCTTCTCGGCGCCGCTGTCGAACCCGAGGTGGGCGTTCAGGCGCTCCAGCGCCTCCTGGTCAACGCGAGCCATCGGCCCCCAGGAAGGCCTCCAGCCGCGCGACCACCTCGGCCCGCGCCTGCGCGGGCTCGAGGACCTCAGCCGTCTCGCCGTAGGTGAGCGCCTTGCTGACCGCCCACGGCAGCGAGTGGCAGGAGTGCGACACCACCAGCGACCCGTCGGGGCCCTGCTCGTGGCGGGCCTCGGCGTAGTCGTCGCCGGCGAACCGTGCCGCCTCACCCGGGTCGAACTTCACCCGCACGTGCCAGGTGTGGCCGGCGCCGATCTCGGCCACGTACTGGTGGACGTCGAACCCCGCCGGCACCTCGAAGCGCTCCCCGTCCTCGACGAGCGACAGGTCGCTGATCCGGTCCAGGCGGAAGGAGCGGGTCTCGCCGGCGGCCTCGCAGTGGCCGACCAGGTAGGTGTTGCCTTGCTTGTCGCTGCGCCCGTAGGGGCGCACCCGGCGGCGGCGGACCTGCTCGCTGGAGCGGGAGTAGTAGCTGAACTCGACCGGGCGGCGCTCGGCGATCGCGGCGTCGAGCGCGCCCAGCTTGTCGCTGGTGTCCACGCTCTTGGAGCTGTCGATCCGCCCCTCGAGGCTGGCCATGTCCTCGCCCAGCACCAGGGCGTCGAGGGCCTCCAGCAGCTCGATGTAGGCGTCGTACAGCGGCCCGTCCTCGGGGATCTGCAGGCGGGCGATCGCCAGCCGCAGGGCCAGCGCCTCCTGCAGGGTCAGCCGGGCCGGGCGCGCGAAGTGGTCGGCGAAGTCGACGGTGACGTGGTCGCCCTCGATGTTCACCGAGATGTAGTCGTTGGGCAGGTAGGGCGGCACCCCGCACAGCAGGATCGCGTTGAGGTCCCCCTGCAGCTCCCGCTTGCTCACGCCGAGGGTGCGCTGGAGCTCGGCCAGCGAGATCCCGCCGCGCCGGCGAATCAGCGGAATGATCGACAGCAGGCGCCGCAGGCGCGGGACCGGGTTGCTCACCGGGCCTCCCGGTAGCGAGCCAGCACCTCGCGGGCGAGCTCGCGCAGCTCGGCGTCGAGCCCCGCGGGGGCCAGCACCTCGATGGTGGGCACGAACCGCAGCAGGAAGCGGAGGAACCGCCGCCGCTGCCGGACGTCGAACTCGAGCACCTCTTGATCCGTGGTGCCCTCGTCCTCCACGGGCCGGGCCGAGGGCACGAGCGAGCGGACCTCCGAGGCGATCGCCTTGGCGAACCGCACCCGCGCCGTGAACGGCTCGGGCCCCGCGTCCTCCTCCCACTCCCAGCGCGCCTTGCCGAGATGCTTGCGCACGCGGAAGCCGGGCGGGATCTCGTACTCGGGGGCCGCCTCGTCGCGCCCGGCGAAGTCGACCTCGCCCTGGATCCGCTGCAGCTTGAAGACGCGGATCGCCTCCCGGGCGTGGCTCCAGCCCACCAGGTACCAGGCGCCGTGGTCCCAGGCCTGGCTGGAGAAGCCCAGGCCGTAGGGGTCGACCGTGACCTCGCTCTCCTCGCCGCGGCCGAAGGTGAAGTAGCGGAAGCGCACCCGCCGGTGGCGCAGCACCGCCTCGGACAGCAGCTCGAGGTTGTGCCCCACCTGCGGCAGCTTGGGGTCGATCCGCTGGGGCTCGCTGCCCTGCGGCTCGAGCGCCTCGGTCGCCGGGAGCGGCGCGGCCTCGTTCCCCTCGATCAAGAAGCCCAGCTTGACCAGCGCCGAGCGCAGGTCGGCCGACAGGCTGCCGCCGTCAGCGTGGGCCCAGGCGTACAGCAGCCGCAGGATCTGCCCCGACTCGGGCGGCAGGTGCAGGGTGGTGTCGAGGAAGTAGTCCTTGCGGGAGATCGAGTAGCCCTCCTGGCCGAAGGCGCCCGGGCTGGCGTGCTCGATCGGGATCCCGATGTCGCGCAGGACCTTCTTGTCGCGCTCGAACCGCCGCATGAGCGAGTCGCGGCTGGCGTCGTCGTTGTAGCCGGTGACCTTGCCCAGGATGTCGGTGACCGGGACCGGCTTCTCGGCCCGCAGCAGCACCGCGATCAGGTTGAGGATCCGCTCGCTCTTGGGCACCCGCTCGGGGGGCTTGCGGCCGTCGTGGAACTTGACGTGATCTCGGTCGTCGACCATGGATCCGCTCGCTGGGCCCGGCTCGCCGCGCCGGCCGGAGAGCCCCGCGCGGCGCGCGGCCAGTCTACCGCCTCCCGCGAGGGGTGCCAGCGCTCGACAGCGCCAACGGCCGGCATTCGGCGGCTTGTGGGGTTCATGTGGAGAACTCGCGCTCAAGGGGAGCGCCGTCCCCAACCGAAGAGAGGGGGGTACGTCGAGGGACCGACGCCCAGCCGGGCAGGAGGAGCGCGCATGAGCGACCACGAGAAGCAGCAGCGGCCGGAGCCGGAGGGGGAGAAGGTCGGCTTCTGGCGGCGCGTGTTCGGGACCCCCGAGGAGGAGGCGGCCATGATCTCGGGCGAGCACCGGCGCCCCGCCCCCGCCGGCGAGCCGCGCAACGCGCCCACCCCGCGCAAGCAGGAGCGGACGATCTTCGATCGGGCCGAGCAGGAGCAGCGCAAGCGCTACGCGCGGGCCGCGCTGCTGCGCCGCGAGCGGCTGGCCAACGCGATCACCGACCGGGTGGAGCAGGTCATTCAGGAGCGCATGGACACGGGCGAGGAGAAGCTGGCGCGCGCCGCCGGCGCCATGGGCGAGATGAACTCGCTCCTGGGGTCGATCGGCCGCAACCTCGACGAGCAGTCGGTCCGGTCCGAGCGGGTGGCCCGGGCGATGGAGCTGCTGCCGGGCTACGCCGAGGAGGAGCGCGACGTCCTGCGGGCGATCGCCAGCAACCTGGAAGGTCAGGCCAACTCCGTCGAGGCCGTCCCCGAGGTGCTCAGCGTGGTGCGCCAGGGCGCCCAGGCGGCCCAGGAGCGGCTGCACGCCCTGCGGACCCTGCAGGACGAGCTGGTGCTGCAGCGCGAGCAGCGCGAGCTGGTGCTCGACACCCTGCGGAGCAGCGCCAGCCGCTTCCAGGAGCAGATGAGCCGGCTGGAGGAGACGATCACCACCGGGGCGCTCCAGGCGCGCAACGACGCCACCGCCCTGCGCGAGGCGCTCCAGCACACGACCGAGCGCCTGCTCGAGCAAGGACGCGAGGAGGCGCGCCGGGAGGAGGTCCGGCAGGCCGAGGTCACCCGCAACCTGCACGAGGTGACCCTGCGCCTGGCCGAGAGCAACACCCTGGCGGCCATGGGCGCCAAGCGGCAGGAGGTGTCGACCAAGGCCTTCCACGGGGCGCACGAGGAGCTGATCGACCTGCTGCAGCGGGCGCACTCCCAGACGATCACCGAGATGCACCGGATCCAGGACGACGTGCGCGAGCGCGAGGAGGGCCTGGCCCGGCGCAACCGCATGGCCCTGGTCGGCTCGGCCGGGTTCCTGGCGGTGCTGGGGGTGGGCCTGTTCTTCTCGCGGCCCCAGCCGACGCCCCAGCCGGCGGTCGTGCCGCAGGCGGCGGTCGCCGCCCCCACGCCGCGCCCGGCCACTGCTCCGGCGGCCCGCGAGCACGCCGCCGCCCTCCCCGCGAGCATGCCGCGGCCGGCCGCCGCGGCGCCGCCGGAGACCGAGGAGACCGCGGCCGAAGAGGCGCACTCAGCCGCCGCCTGCCAGCCGAACCGCGACCGGCATCTGCGACGAACGGTGCGCACCCTCTGCACACCTCGGGTGCTACCGGTCGGGGCGGCGGTCGGCG
>JAWLGW010000400.1:0-6340 GCA_041690735.1 Planctomycetota bacterium | reverse complement strand
CCCGTCGCGGAGCAGCGCCTCGCCCAGGTCGACCAGCGGCCCGGCCCGGTCGAGAGGCTCGGCCGGGGTGGCGGCCGCCTGCTCGGGCACCTCGCGCAGCCGCGCGGCGAGCTCCTCGCGCTCGGCGCGCGCGGCCGTCAGCTGCTCGCGCAGCCGCTCCACCTCGGCCGCCCCGCCCGCGTCGGTGGCGTCCTGCTCGCGCGCCTCGCCGGGCGGGGTGTCGGCGCCCGCAGCCGGAGGGGAGCCGTGGGGGGCGAACCCCAGGCGGGCCGCCGCCGCCCGAGCGCCCAGCCCCAGCCCGATCGCCGCGGTCACCGCGACCGCCAGCGCGGCGGCGGCCGCCGCAGGGCGACGCAGCGCCCACACCTCGAGGCGCGTCGTCAGCGAGGGGAGCGGGGCGGCGAGCGGTCCCAGCACGCACCGCTGCAGGTCGTCGGCCATGGCGGCCACGCTGGGATAGCGGTCGGCAGGGTCGGCCGCCGCCGCCTTGAGCACGATCGCGTCGAGCTGCGCCGGGATCGGCTCGGGGGCCAGGGCGCTGGGCGGCGGCGTGGAGCCCAGCAGGAGGCGAGCGCCGCCGCCCGCTTCCTGGGGCAGCTTGCCGAAGGTCGCCGCCGCGTACAGGAGCACCCCCAGGGAGTAGACGTCGCTCGCCTCGCTGACCCCGCTGGCCGCCACCTCGGGCGCCACGTAGGGGCTGGGCGGGACCGGCTTACTCCCGGGCCCCGGCAGGCGCGGCAAGGCGAACTCCACCACCCGGGCGCGGCCCTCGGCGTCGACCCGCACCGCCCCCGGCTCCAGCGCGCCGTGCAGGACGCCGCGCTCGTGGGCGTGCTCCACGGCGCGCAGCACGTCCAGCAGGATCCCCGGCAGGCGCGCCCGCAGCTCGCTCGGCTCGGCCCACACCGCGTCGAGGGTCCGCCCCGGCGCGAGCTCGGCGACGACGAAGGGCCATCCGTCCTGGACGCCGCTGGCCAGCACCCGGGCGATCGCGGGGTGCGCCAACCCCTCGGCCGCCTCGGCGCCGCGCAGGAAGCGGGCCCGGCCGGCGTCGTCGGGCAGGGCCCCCGGCAGCAAGACCTTGAGCGCCAGCGGTCGCGTCCGCCCCCGCTCGCTCGCCTGGAACACGGTGCTGGTGCGGCCGGCCGCGTGCTCGGCCAGCAGCTCGTAGCGGCCGAAGCGCCCCAGCCCCGGCGCCTGACCCGAGGCGGAGCGCGCCGAGGGGCGGGCCAGCTCGGTGGGCCGGGCGGCGAAGTCCTCCTCGCCCGCCTCGGTCTCGCTCCCCGCCGGCTCAGCGGAGGGGGGCGCCGGGTCTGGCTCTGCGCCCGCCTCCTCCGGCTCGTCCTCGTAGGTGTCGTCCGCCGACACCGGGAAGTCGTCGAGCATGCCCCGCGCGTACTCCACGGTGGCGCGCTTGGTGAACCCCTCCGATGCGGTGGCCTCCCCCGACGCGGTGGCCTCCTCCGCCACCGCCAGCTCGGTGGGTCGATCGCGGAAGTCCTCGTCGGACGCCTCCGCCTCCAGGGCGGTCGACCGCGTCAGCGACGGCCCCTCGTCGGAGGGCTCGGGCTCCTCGCCGCCGTGGCGCTCGAGCAGCCGGCGCAGCGACTCGGGCGCCACGGGGTCGGGCAGCCCCAGGCGGCTCGCCGCGTCCTTCCAGGTGCGCGCGGCGTCCGCCGCGGTGGCGCCCTCCAGGCCGAGCAGCTCGAGCAGCGAGCGGACCTTGTCCGACAGGTCCGCCGTCGCTCCGGCGCCCGCCGGCGCGGTGGCGTACAGGAGCACCCGACGCAGGGCCGCGAGGTCGGCCGCCTGCTGCGCGGCGAGGTCCTCACCCTTGGGTCCGGTGTGCGCCTCCCAGCCGAGGTCGAGGAGGAGCGGGCCGTGGTGCGAGACCACCACCAGGCCCGGGCCGAGGTCGCCGTGGTACAGCCCCACCTCGTGCAGCGCCGCTAGACCTGCGGTCAGCCCACGCCCCAGCCACACCACCTCGCGCTCGTACAGCGGCCGACCGCGGCCGGCGAGGTCGCGCAGGACCACCCCGCCCTGCGCCTCGAGGGTGTACAGGAAGCGGCCGTCGTCCGCCTCCTCGCCCTCACCCACCCGCACCACGTTGCGGTGGACGACCTCGGCCAGCCGGGCGACGCAGGCCTCGACCCTGGCCAGCGTCGCGCCCTGGGCGTCGACCACCCGCAAGAAGGAGCGGGCGCCCCGGGCGTCGTCCGCCAGGTACAGCCCCCCCAGCCGGTCCTCGTGCAGGACCTCTCGGATCGTGAAGCCTGCGAAGGCGGCGCCCTCGGCCAGCGAAGCAGTCACGCCCACGACCCTATCAACCCGCGCGGGCGCGCGCCGCTCCCTGGCGGAGCGAGTCCCTCAGGGCGCGTCCAGCAACGAACCCAGCAGTCCTCGTCGGTGATGATCGGACCGGGCTCGAGACCTCGCGCACGTGGTCGTGGTCGTGGTCGACCGCGACCACGAGCGCGAGCGCGAGCGCGACCACGAGCGCGAGTAACTAACACGGAGAGTGCTGGAGTCGCTCCTGGACGCGCCCTCACCGGCCCTCGCCGACGTCCAGGTCGGGCAGCAGCTCGTCGGGCGCGTCCTCGGGACGCAGCGAGGCGCCGCTGCCCTCCCAGGCCAGCCGCACCGACAGGGGCACCACGTGGGGCCCGTCGCCGTCGGCGACCGGGCGGGTGAAGCGCTGTCGCAGCTCCAGACTCCCGCTCGGCGACAGGAAGCGCTCCGGCTGAAGCAGGTCGAGCCGGTACTGCGTCGCGCTCCCGGCCAGCCGCTCCACCCGGACCTGCTCGAGGGGCAGCTCCTGCCACTCCACCTCGGCCTCGCCGGCGCCGAACACCCGCGCCGCCAGCGCCAAGCCGCGCACGTCGCGACCGCGGCCGGGGTGGAGGGTCACCTCGGCGGCGGCGAGGGCAGCCACCGGCGGGTGCGGGAGGGTGAGGCGCGTCACGTGGTCGCGCACCACCGTCTGCGAGTCGACCCGGGCGACGGTGGAGGTCCGGACGGTGTGCCGGAGCGCCCCCGGAGGCACCACGCCCTCGAACACCACCGGCAGCTCGACGGCCACCACGGTGCCGAAGGCGCGGGTCCGCACGTTGGGGCGCGCCTTCAGCGGCGGCGGCTCCTCGGTGGTGGCGAGGAGGAACGCCCGGTGCGTCCCCACCCGCTCGCCGTATGCGCCGTTCACCAGCCGCTGGAGCACCAGCGGGGCGAGGGTGCTGTCCTTGACCGCGAAGCTGGCGCAGGGCGCGCCCAGCTCGACCTCGCCGCTCCAGCGGGCCCCGGGGGCGAGCGCGCGCCCCAAGGAGGCCGCCATGGGCCCCCCCCGGCCCGGATAGACCAGCACCGGCTCCTGCAGCTCCACGCCGCCCGAGTACTCCAGGGACAGGCGCGCGCGCACGCCGACGCCGGAGCCGCTGGCGAGCCGCACCTCGCCCTTGACGGGGCGCCCCTTCCAGGTGCGGGCCATGGAGACGTAGCGCGAGCCCCACAGGGCGACCGGCAGCTCGAACTGGAGCTGGGTGCCGTCGGGCACGCCCAGCACCCGATCGGGCCGCGGCCGCGGGTCGCCCCGGCGACGGAGCGCTCGCCGCGGCGGGATCACCGTGTGCGCCGTGGCGTCGGCCCCCGGCAGCAGCACGCGCTTGGCCTCGAGGCTGCCAGAGAACAGCAGCACGTCGACGGTCTCCAGCGCCTCCTCCGCCTCGGCCCGGGCCTCGACCAGCCGCACGCCCACCAGGATGCTCTCCGCGTCCCGCAGCGACAGGCGATACAGGGGGATCGACGCGCTGAAGGCGAGGGTCAGGGCAGGGATAACCACCCACACCAGGATCCCCCGCCGCTTGGCGCGCAGCACGAAGTAGGCGACAGGTCCCGCCAGCAGCGCGTAGACCACCAGCAGCGCGAAGGCGCCGCCCACCTGGGCCGGCTGCCGCACCTCCTTGAGCTCGTCGAACAGCACGTCGCTGCGCGAGGCGAGCGAGCCACCCCAGGTCCCCAGCAGGTCCCGCAGCAGCCGCCCGCTGTAGACGGTGTGCACGAAGGGCGGCGCCCACAGGTCGCACCCGATCAGGGTCAGCAACCCCTCACCGTGGCGGCGCTGCACCACCACCGGGCGGCCGTCGCGGGCCTCCTCGCCCCGCTCGACCGGAGCGCCCACGTCGACCACCGGGTCCGCCCGGTGGCGCACCACGTCCTGGGGCCCGGGGTGGAGCCGGGTGAGGAAGGGCGGCCGCCAGTCCTCGTTCCCCGCCAGCTCCCGGTCGGTGAGCGCGCTGTAGTTGGCGAGCAGCCGGGTGAGCCGCACCGCGTCGCCGGCGATCGGCGCGCCGTCGAAGGGCACGGGCGCAAGGCCCGCCTTCAGGGCCCGCCCGAGCTGACTGCGCTTGAGCACCGGCGCCCGCCCGCCCAGGCTGAGCAGCAGGTGACCCCCCCGCGTCACCCAGCCCGCGAGCGCGGCCGCCTGGGCGGGGCTCCACCGCTCCACCTCCAGCTCGCCCAGCAGCACGGCGGTCACGCCGCTGTAGGCGAGCGGGGTCTGCGGCAGCTCCTCCACCCGGGTCAGCGGCAGCACCTTCCAGCCGGCGCCGCCGCCCTCCGCCTCCTCGAGGGCCCCGAGGTCGGTCGACAGCGCGCCCCGCTGATCGAGCACCAGGAGGATGCGCGAGGAGGTCTCGTCCGGAGACACCTCTGCCTCGCCGATCACCTCGCCCGCCGGCGTCCGACACAGCACCACCAGCGGCCCCGCCTCGAGCAGCGTGCGCACCGCCACGGTCCCGGTGACCTGGCGCGTGACGCCGGCCTCGAGCGTCACGGGCCCGAGGGAGAACAGCTCCGCCTCCTGCTCGACCGAGCGGACGTGGACCTGCGCCTCGCCCACCGGCTCGGTCGAGGTGAGCCGCACGGTCACCGGCACGAAGCCCTCGCGCGGGATCAGCTGCCGTCCGAACCCGAACCTGGTCTCGACCGCGACCGGCAGCGGCTCGGCGGCGGCCTCGAGCGGGGCGAGCGGCTGCGCCTCCTGCCCGCTCGCCGCGGTCGCGCCGGCGGCCGCCGCCAGGGCGACGGTCAGCGCCAGGGCCGCCGGGTGCGTGCCTCGAGCCCTCACGCCTCCCCCTCCGCCGCGCGCCGCAGCTCGCGGCGCGCCAGCGCCAGCGCGCCGATCAAACAGCCCAGCCCGACCACCACGTGGAACACGGCGAAGGGCACCCAGTCGGGCTCGTGCGCGTAGCGGACCAGCTCGTCGCCCTCGAAGCGGCTGAAGGGCAGCGCCTGGCCCGGCCGCGCGATCGAGTACGCCGCCACGAAGGGCGACAGGTCGAGCAGCACCGCCGTCCCCTTCCCCACCACGTTCCCCGTGAACAGCGGGATCCACACCGCGGGGGTCAGGTTGGCGCCGAACAGCGCGACCAGCGACCAGCCGGTGGCGGACAGGGGGTTGGTCGTGAGCATGGAGGCCAGCAGCGCCACCGAGAACATGAACCCCGCGTAGCAGGCCACCAGCAGGTACAGGCGGTCGAAGGTGGGCGAGTGCATGACCTCGCCGTAGCCGGTGAACGAGGCGGCGGCGCTCCACAGCAAGGTCGGGAACACCAGCCCGAAGGCGAGCAGCAGGAACGAGGCCGGGAACCGCCCCACCCGCAGGGGCCCCAGCGCGATCGGCTGCCGGGCCAGCAGCGCCGAGCGCCCGCTGGCCCCGGTCATGGCGAGCAGCCAGGCGGCGCAGAAGAAGAAGCCGAGGTAGGGGTAGGCGGAGCGGCGGGCGATCTGCTCGAACCGCGCCGGGGCCTCGTCGGGCCAGCAGCCGGCCAAGAACACGGTGTGGACGCCGGTGAACAGCGCGATCACCACCAGCACCCGCACCAGGGGGGCGAGCGCCTGCGCGCGCGGCCCCACGTTCTCGTAGAAGAAGCGCATCTGCACGGTGCGGAGCAGGGCCCGCGCGACGCCCCGCCGGGCGCGGCGGGCCTCGGCCTCGCGCGAG
This sequence comes from Planctomycetota bacterium, assembly GCA_041690735.1. Classification (GTDB taxonomy): domain Bacteria; phylum Planctomycetota; class J058; order J058; family J058; genus JAWLGW01. The sequence goes on along the minus strand of JAWLGW010000400.1, from coordinate 342 downwards.
ACCGCCACGCTGTCGAAGGAGTCGAGGCCCTGCGACAGCTCCAGGTCGGGGCCGACGTAGGCGTAGGCCAGGGCGATCCCGCCCAGGACGGCGTAGTACGCCAGCGCCAGGGCGACCGGCGGCACCGGCACGCCGAAGGGGACCGGCGGGTCGAAGGTGCCGATCAGCAGGCCCTGCGCCATGTCGTTGAAGCCGAGCACCACGTGCCGCAGCGGCGAGAAGGCCGCGAACACCGCGTCGCCGCGGAGGGTGAACCCGCCCACCAGCGACGTCAGCGCGGCCACGATCGCGATGCCGACGGGGCCGCCCACGTCGTCGATGCCCACCGAGACCGCGGCCGCC
>JAWLGW010000399.1:0-6343 GCA_041690735.1 Planctomycetota bacterium | reverse complement strand
GTGCTCCTCGTCAGTCAGGCCGAGCACACGGCAGATACCGGATGCGAAGAAGCAGCCCGGGATCAGGGAGAGCACGGACACACAGCTCGCCACGGGCACGGCGATCGCCCGCAAGCGGCGTTCGCTCTCGGCCAGGCGCGTCCGCTGCCGGACGCGCGCGATCCCCCCTTCTCCGAACAGCCTGCCGCCGCACAGGGCGCAGCCGTCGGCGCCCGCCTCACCGATGCAGCCGAGGTGGAACCGCGCCCGACACCCCGCGCACCGACTCGTCCTCCTCGCCCCCATGAGCGAGTCGTGGCACAGGGGACACTTCGACGCCTCGCTTCGCCTCGCCCTCCGGAGCGACAGCTCGCCGGGGCTGCCGGGAGGCGCGCCCTCGCCCTGCTCCTCGCCCTGCTCCTCGTCCTGCTCCTCGTCCTGCTCCTCGTCCTGCTCCTCGTCCTGCTCCTCGTCGGCGCCGCGCTGCCGGCCGCGCTGCTCTTGATCGCCCATGCTGCCCCCCCTCCCTGGGCGTGACCCTGTTCCTGTTGCGCCGTGCGCTCTCGCGGGCATGGACGTGGCGGGCGCCCCGCCAAAGAGCGCGGGAGCGTCGTGCGCATCTCGGCAGACCTCGGGTGCCACCCCCCAGTCGCGTCCTGGCGGGAGGATCTCACGCACCCCGCCGTCCCGCAAATTCGCCCCGGCGCGCGCCGCGAGAGACGCGCCCGCGTCCGGCGCCACGAGCCGCGGATCGAGGGAGCTCCACGTCGGCCGTGCGTCCTCGCCAGTCCATGCGAGAATCCGCGCCCTCTGTCGGGCGCCCAGGCGGCGCCCTTCGCTCCAGTCCCTCAAGGAGCTTTGCAAGCCATGAGCGCTCCCTCTCGCCTGATCGCCACTCCCTTCACCGCCCTGGCCCTGCTGCTGTGCGCCGTCGGCCCCGCCCGCGCCGAGGACGACGCCCGGGAGTACCGCAAGCTGGTCCTCGACAACGGGCTGCGGGTCCTGCTCGCCTCCGACCCCAAGGTCAACACCTCCGCGGCCTCGATGGCGGTGGGGATCGGGGCCAACGCCGACCCGGCGGACGCCCAGGGGCTGGCCCACTTCCTCGAGCACATGCTGTTCCTGGCCAACGAGAAGTACCCCGAGCTCAACTCCTACAGCGAGTTCCTCCGCTCCCGGGGCGGCGGGTCGAACGCCTACACCTCGCAGGACCACACCAACTACCACTTCCAGGTCAACCACGAGGCGCTGCCCGAGGCCCTGGACCGGTTCGCGCAGTTCTTCATCTCGCCCACGCTCGACTACGAGTACGCCCAGCGCGAGGTCATGGCGGTCAACTCCGAGCACCAGAAGAACACCATGGACGACACCTGGCGGCTGATGCAGCTCCAGCGAGCGCACCTGCGGCCAGGTCACCCCGCGAACAAGTTCTCCACCGGCAACGCCGAGATCCTCGCCGAGGCCAAGGAGGAGGTGCTACGGGGCTTCTTCGAGGCCTACTACAAGCCCGACAACATGGCCCTGGCGGTGCTCAGCGACCGCAGCCTCGACGACCTCGAGCGGGTGGTGCGGGAGCGCTTCGCCGGGATCGCCCCGGGGGAGGCCAAGCCGTGGTCCGCCCCCAGCGACCTCCTGGAGGAGGCGAAGGGCCTCCGCCTGCTGAAGGTGGTCCCGGTCAAGGACCTGCGGCAGCTGCAGATCTTCTTCGAGGTCCCCCCCCAGCACGCCCACGCGCTCACCAAGATCAGCAACCTGGTCGGCATGACCATGGGCGACGAGGGCAAGGGGAGCCTGCTCTCCTACCTCAAGGCGCGCGGCCTGGCGACCTTCCTCAGCGCCGGGGTCGGCGGCACCCGCTACTACAACTCCTGCCAGGTCACGGTGGGCCTCACGCCCCAGGGGCTGGAGCAGTGGCGTGAGGTGCTGAAGCTGTGCTTCGCCTACACCCGCATGCTGCAGCGGTCGGGCTTCCCCCGCCACGTGTGGGAGGAGGCCAAGACCCTGGCCGAGCTGGAGGACCGCTACGCGGCCAAGCCCGAGGGCACCCAGGCGGCGATCGGCCTCGCCAACGCGGTGCTCGAGCACGGCCTCGAGGTCGCCGACCGGGTGGCGGTGACCTTCGAGGAGCCCGACCCCGCCGCCTATCAGGCCCTGGTCGACGCGCTGCGCCCCGAGAAGGCGCTGGCGTTCCTGGTGGCGAAGGGGCTCGAGACCGACAAGGCCGAGACCTACTACGGCACCGACTACTCCCTGGCGGTGGACGAGGCCCTGGCCGGCGAGCTGGCCGAGGTGGAGGTCCCCGAGGGGCTCCACCTGCCGCTGCCCAACCGGTTCGTCCCCGACGACGTGACCCTGGTGCCCGAGCAGCCGGTGCGGATCCAGCAGGACGAGGGCGTGACCCTGTGGTACGCGCAGGACACCGAGTTCCGGCGCCCCAAGGTCGCCCTCCACCTGCACATCCTGTCGCCCCAGGCCTACGCCTCCGAAAAGGCGGCCGCCCTCACCGGCCTGTACGCCGCCATGCTCCAGGAGCAGCTCAACGAGCTGGCCTACCCCGCCATGATGGCCGGCCTGAGCTACTCGCTGCAGCCCACCCGCAAGGGGCTGCTGCTGACGGTGGCCGGCTACTCCGACTCCGCCTTCGAGCTGCTCACGATCGTGGGCGAGAGCCTGCGGGGTGAGCTGGACGCCGCCGCCTTCGACCGGGTCCTGCTGCGCAGCCTGGAGGGCGCCAAGAACTTCCCCCTGGGGCAGGCGTACATGGTGGTGAACGACCTGGTCCGCGAGGTCGCCCTCGAGCAGTACGTCATGGCGCGCGAGACGGTGCCGGTCCTCGAGGGCGCCACCCTCGAGCAGCTCCAGGCCCACGTGAAGGAGCTGCTGGCGCGCACCCACATCGAGGGGCTGTGCGCCGGGAACCTCACCGCCGACCAGGCCCGGGAGGCGGTCGCCGAGCTGCGCGCGGCGATCGGCTCCGAGCCGTTCGACCCGGCCCTGGCCCACCAGGACGCCGTCCTGTGGTTGGGCGACGCCCGCGAGGGGGAGCCGGTCGACCTGGTGCTCAAGGAGGTGGGCGCCACAGATCAGGCCTGCCTGCGGCTCGACTACCAGGTGGGCCGCTCGGACGTGAAGACCCGCATGGCCGCCGAGGTGATCGGCCGCGCCCTGAGCAACCCCTTCTACACCGAGATGCGCACCAAGCAGAAGCTGGGCTACATCGTCTTCTCCGGCACCCTCAACCGCGAGAACGTGCAGAACCTGGTGTTCCTGATCCAGTCGGGCTCGCACCGGCCCGAGGAGCTGCAGGCGCGGGCCGACGCCTGCATCGAGGTCCTGCCCCAGCTGTTCGCTCAGATGCCGGCGGCGCAGTTCGAGGCGATCCGCGCCAGCCTGATCGAGGACCGGCGCAAGAAGCCCAAGTCGATCGCCGAGAAGGCCGGGCTGTTCTGGGCGGGCGCCTTCGAGAAGGAGGGCGACTTCGCCTGGATCGAGGACGAGGTCCGCGCCCTCCAGAGCCTCGACCAGGAGGAGGTGGCCCAGCTCCTCGCCCGGACCGTCGCGCCCAACATGCGCCGGCGGGTGGTCTACCTGCTGCGCGCCGCCCAGCACGGCCCCTTCGAGGAGGCGGACGGGATCGACCTCGAGACCTTCGGCGAGGGCCGGACCTACCTGCGCGAGAAGGCGGGACACTGAGGGGTCGAGGGCTGCTGCCTCGGGCGCAGGCCCGGGGCAGGCCTCAGCCGCTCGTGGGCTCGACCTGCTCGGGCTCGATCGGGGTGTGGAGGTCCCACACCAGCCCGAACAGGCTCAGCACCCACAGCACGTAGTACGAGGCGTCGACCTCCCACCAGCGGACGCCCTGCCGGGCCCGGTTCATTTGGTGGTGGTGGTTGTTGTGCCACCCCTCGCCCAGGGTCGCGAGCGCCAGCAGGAAGCTGTTCTTGCTGTCGTCGGGGGTGTCGTAGCGGCGGGTCCCGAGCACGTGCGACAGGCTGTTGATCGTGAAGGTCCCGTGCCAGGCCAGCACGGTCGGGAGCAGGTAGCCCCACACGAACCAGGGCGCCCCGCCGACCGCCCAGCACAGGGCGCCCAGGGCGTAGCTCGGCAGCCCGTAGTACCGGTCGAGCCTGCGCAGCTCGGGGAAGCGGCTCAGGTCGCGGCAGGGGAGCGTGCTCTCCTCGGTGTAGTCGCGCGTCAGGAACCACAGGGTGTGGGAGAACAAGAACCCCGAGTGGCGGGGCGAGTGGAAGTCGCGCTCGGTGTCGCTCTCCCGGTGGTGGTGGCGGTGGTGGGCCGCCCAGCTGATCGGCCCCCGCATGAGCGAAGTGTTGGCGAACAGCGCCAACACCAGCTGGAAGGCCCGGCTGGTCCGATAGGCCTTGTGGGCGAAGTAGCGGTGATAGCCGGCCGTGATCCCGAACATGCGCAGGAAGTAGGAGCGGCGGCGGTCGCATCCATGGCCCCTCAGAGTGCGTGGACAGCCGCCCCTCGGCCAGGCGCGCTCGCGGCGCCCGCGCCGCGAGTAGGATCGCCTCATGGCCGAGCGGGTCCACGGCGACGGCTCCTTGCAGATCTACCGCGACGGCGCGGCCCGCCTGAGGATCCGCTTCGCCTCCGGGCCGATCGCCCGCGTCGTCGCCGCGGTCGGCGCGCCCCTGGCCCTCGCGCTGGCGGCGGCCGCGCCGTACGCCTTGCGGGACGCGTACTTGGCCAAGCTGGTGGCGGTGCAGCTGGTGGCGCTCGCGATCGTGTTGGCGTTCTTCGCCACCTACTCGTACGAGCTGACCCTCGACCGGGTGGAGGGGAGCGCGCGCCTGCGCCGGCGGCTGTTCGGGGTCCCCTTCACCTCCACCGCGACGATCGGTCACCACCCGCTGGTCGAGGTGATCTCCCGGCGGCGGCAGGGCAAGCGCGGGCGGGTGTGGGTCGAGTACGCGGCGCACCTGCAGGGCGAGGCGGCGACCTTCAAGTACGGCCCCTGGCGGCACGCGGCCTCCGAGGCCGAGGAGGACGCCGCCCCTGTGGAGCAGTTCTTCCGCGAAGGGCGCCAGGCCGCCCACGCGGAGCGCATGCGGAGGGCCGAGCGAGCGCCGGTCGAGCTCCCGCAGCGAGCGCCCACGCCCCCAGCCGCCCTGTGGACCGAGGCGCTCGGCTCGTACGAGGCGCGCGGGAGCTGCCCCCTGTGCCGCGAGCCGCTGGCGCCGCACCCGCCGCTGGTGCGGTGCGCGTCCTGCCGCACCGGCTTCCACACCGAGTGCGCGGCCGAGCTGGGCCGCTGCTCCACGATCGGCTGCGTCCACCAGGCGCCGGGAGCGCAGCGGGCGTAGCGGCGCGCTCGTCCAGCAGGGCCAGCGGGTCCGCCACGGCTCTACCTCGGCGCGATCTTGAAGAACCGAGGGTCCTTCTCCCCCTCCGGCGCCGGGGCTGGCCGGGCCGGCACCGGCGCCACCGGCCGCGCGCCCACGCCCTCGCCGGTGAGGAGGGCCTCGACCTCGTCGGGGTCACTGGGGACGCCGGCCGACAGGACGCGGCGGCCGTCCTCGGTGACCAGCACGTCGTCCTCGATCCGCACGCCGAGGTCCTCGGCGGCGATGTAGATCCCGGGCTCGACCGTGAGCACCATGCCCGGGCGGAGGGGCGCCGCCATGGAGCCGACGTCGTGGACGTCGAGGCCCAGCCAGTGGCTGGTGCCGTGGAGGAAGTGGCGCCCGTAGCCCGCCTCGGCGATCACCTCGCGGGCGGCGCGGTCGACGTCGCGCAGGGTGGCGCCGGGGCGGACGGCGGCGATCCCCGCCCGCTGAGCCCGCAGCACCAGCTGGTAGATCTCGCGCTGCCGGTCCGTGAACTTGCCCGAGACGGGGAAGGTGCGGGTGACGTCGGCGGTGTAGCCCCACAGCTCGGCCCCCACGTCGCACACCACCAGGTCGCCCGCCGCCATGCGCCGCCGGTTGGCCGAGTAGTGCAGCACGCAGGAGTTGGGGCCCGAGCCCACGATCGAGGCGAAGCCCGGCCGCTGGGCGCCGTGGCGCACGAACATGTACTGGATCACCGCCTGCAGCTCGTACTCGTGCTGACCCGGGCGCACCGAGGCCATGGCCTCGCGCAGGGCCGCGGCGGTAATGTCGATCGCTCGCTGCAGGAGGGCCACCTCGCCCGATGTCTTCACCTGCCGCAGCCTCGACAGCTCCCCCCGGAGCGAGCGCACCTCGCGCCCCTCAGGGAGGTCGAGGTCGAGCTCCTCGAGCTCCACGCCGTCGAGGACCAGCGGACCGTCGTGCCGCTCGAGGGCCGCGGCGAGCCGCGCCGAGCGGTCGCTGCGCAGGGCGACCTCGCCGAAGCCCGCCGCCTCGGCCAGCGGCGAGCC
>JAWLGW010000398.1:0-6353 GCA_041690735.1 Planctomycetota bacterium | reverse complement strand
CTCCGCCTCCGCCTACTCCGGCCCGGGGTCGACCCCCACGTCCCACACCTCGAGCCAGCCCTCGCCGCTGCCGGGCTGCTCGCGCCGCGCCGCGAGCAACCAGCGCCCGTCGGGCGAGAGGAGGGCGCCGGCCAGCGGGGCGTCGCCGCCCGCGTCGAGGGACGCGCTCAGCCACAGGGCGGGCCCGGCGGGGTCGGGGCCGGTGCGCCACACCTTGACCTCGGGGGCCTCGTCCAGCGGCTGAGCCAGGCTGTACAGGAGCGAGCCGTCGGGCGTGAACATGAGCCCGCCGATCGGGCTGTCGTGGGCGGGAGCGCCCACCTCCTGGACGAACCCCCGCAGGTCGCCCAGCACCCTCGGGTCGCCGAGCTGACGGACCCAGGCGCCCGTGGCGGCGTCTATGAGCTGCAGCGCGCTGGTGCCGAGCAGCCCGACCGCCAGCCACCGGCGCCCCGGGTGCAGCGCGAAGCAGGTGACCCGCTCGGGCAGCAACGCCCGTCCGCTGGGGGCGAGGCGGCCGCCTGCCAGGGTCCAGACGCGCAGGCCCCGCTCGTCCCAGCCCGTGTGGACGATCAGGCGCTCCTCGTCGAGGAACGTCAGGTCCTGCAGGCCGGCCCCGCCCGCGTCGGCGGTGGCGACGGGCGGCGGGGCGGCGCTCGAGGCGCCCAGCAAAGCCTCCCACGCATAGACCTCGATCGAGCAGCGGCCCGAGCGAGTGCTCTCGTAGCCGACGGCGAGCCACCGCCCGCTCGGGGAGAGGGCGGCGCAGCGGACCCAGGGGGTCTTGGCCTCGGGGCGCTCCAGCCACCGCAGCGCCCCGTCGGCGACGAGCGCGAACGGCGTCCGCCCGCTGGTCGCGAACAGCGCGGCCCGCCCGCCCGGGCCGGGCCCCACCACGGGCCGCGCCCCCCGGTCGACGTTGGAGCGCCCGCCCAGCACCACCGGCGGAGCGGACCCCGCCAGGTCCCAGCTCGCGAGCTCGAGGTCGGCCCGCTCGGCCCCCGGGTCTCCCTGGAAGCGCGCCGTGACCAGGCGGCTCGCCCCCAGCCAGGCCGCTCCGGAGCTGGGGTGGGCGGGCCCCAGGCGACGGGGGCCCGCCGCCAGCTTGGCCGCCACGAACCGTCGCCGGACGGCGGCGAGCTCGGGGTGGTCGCGGCTCGCCCGCAACCAGGCGGCGTAGCCCCCGATCCGCGCCGCCCCCTTCAGCCGCTCCACCTCGGCCAGGGAGCGCGGCGACTCGGGGTCTGGCGACGCCGGGTCCGTCGTGCCCGAGGGCTCGTCGCCAGCGCGCTCCTCGCCCGAGCGCGCCTCACTCGACCGCCCCTCACCTCGGCCCCCGGCCCCCACCGCCGTCGCGACCACCGCGCCCACCGCGAGCAGGCCCGCCGCCGCCGTCAGCCCCAGCGCGAGCCGCCGGCGCCGCTCCGCCGCTCGCCCGAGCTCGCCCGCGGCGAAGGCGGCGAGGTCGCGCCCCAGGGCGGCGACGTCGGGATACCGCTCCTCGCGCGGCTTGGTCAGCGCCCGCCGGCCGATCACGACCAGCTCCCGCGGCACCTCCCGCGGCCAGCTCGGCTCGTCGTGGATCACCGCCCGCACCAGCTCCAGCAGCGAGTCCCTCACGAAGGGCGGCTCCCCCACCACGGCCGCGTACAGCGTGGCGCCGACCCCCCACACGTCGGTGCGCGCGTCCACCTCCCGGTGGTGCCCGACCGCCTGCTCGGGGCTCATGAAGGCGGGGGTCCCCACCAGCTGCCCCGTCTTGGTCAAGGTCTCGGCGTCCGCCTCGTGGGCCACCCCGAGGTCGAGCAGCACCGCGCTGCCGTCGGGGCGCAGCATGACGTTGTCGGGCTTCACGTCGCGGTGGACCACCCCCGCCGCGTGCAGCGCCGCCAGCCCCGACGCCACCTCGGCCAGCACCCGCGCCGCCTCCCGCGCCTCGAGCGGCCCCCGCCCCAGCCGCGCCTCGAGCGTCTCGCCCGCCACCCGCTCCAGCACCATGAACGGCCCCTGCGGCGCCTCCCCCACCGACACGATCCGCGCCACGTGCGGGTGGCTGACCTTGGCCAGCGCCGCCGCCTCCCGGGCGAACCGCGTCGCCGCCCCCGACCGCTCCCCCTGCGTCAGCAGCACCTTGAGCGCCAGCGGCCGCGGGTCCTGCGGGTGGCGCACGGCGTACACCACCCCCATGCCGCCGCGGCCGAGCTCGCCCGTGACCTCGTAGGGGCCGATCTGCATGGGCTCTCCGGCCGCTACGGCTTGCGCACGCTGTAGTGGTCGTGCCCGTTGTACTGCACCCGGATCGGCGCCTCGTCGGCGAGCTCTCCCCGCTTCTCGAACCTCTCCTGCTCAGGGTTCCACTTTCCGTCCATGCGCTGCGGCTGGTGGGGCGGGTTGTAGATCACGAGCGGGCGGTCGTACAGGGTGACCACCGCCAGGCCGAGGAGGCTCGGGTCGCCCCAGATCGCGCTGGGGGAGGTCAGGCGCTTCACGTGCTCCTGCAGCGACGCGCCGAAGTGCGCCGTGTCCGCGCCGTCCCGCGTGAGCCACTTCCAGCGCGTCTCGTGCTCGCGCCCCAGGGCCGTCAGCGTGGTCAGGTCGACGTCTGCGTACAGGTGCTCGCGCAGCCACCCGGCGATCTCCTGGCGGACCGCGAGCGTGTCCTTCCGCTCCGCGTCGCTGCGTCCGTAGGTCCTCCCGGAGGCGCGGTAGCCCTCCTGCACCTCGGGCGAGGCCTTGACGTGGAAGGCGACGGCGTGGAAGAAGCAGTCGCCGTCGCCGACGCAGGGGACGATCGGCCGCTCCACGGGCTTGGCCGGCTTGGAGGAGCGCCTGGGGCGCCCCGGCGGCTCCCCCCCCTCGTCGGCCAGCACGTTCGCCGCCCGCTCGCTGACGCTCTGCACCCGCTTCAGCCGCAGCCGTGAGAACGCCCTGGCGTTGAACTTGATCTGGGTCTTGTCGACGTCGAGGGCGTTCCACAGGTAGTCGTTGCCGCCGTACTTCTCCTGCAGGTTCTCCTTGCGGTCGTACTGCTCGTCGTTGGGGACCCCCGCCCCCTGGAGCTCGTCGAGCGGGACCTCGCAGGTGACCTTCCACAGATCGACCTCGACCTCGGCTTTCTCCTTGGGGTGCTTGGCGCGCCAGCTGCGGACCGCCGCGCACCCGTAGGCGTAGGCGGCAGGCCCCGTGGTGGCGACGTAGAACCCCTGCCCCAGCTCCAGGTCGGCCCACGATCCGTCCACCTCCTCGAGCCCCTTGGAGAGGGACTCGCGGTGGGCGGAGCAGGTGCCGTGCCAGCCCACGAACACCCCGTCGTCCTCCTCGTCGTCGTCCTCGCCCGCTCGGGGGTCGGCGAACGCGGGCGCTCCCTCCTCCCAGCTCCGGGGCACCGGCGCCACCTCGCCGCCGGTCAGCCGCGCCTTCAAGCGGCCGATCGCCTCCTCGAGCGCCTGCACCCGGTCGAACTCGGTGGCGTGGGCGGCCTCCTCCTCCAGCTCCTGGATCAGGTCGCGCAGGGTCCGCACCGGGAACCCGCCAATGAACGACAGCTCGGGCATGGATCGACGCACGTCGACGAACCGCAGCCGGGCGAAGACGGGTCGATACGGCTCGAACGCCGCCGGCGCAGCGATCGCCGCGTCGGGGCGGGCGCCGAGCTCCTCCTCCTTCCAGGGCACGTCGTCTGGCCAGGCGGCGTCGCCCCCGTCCTCGGCGTCCGGCCACTTGATCTTCTCGGGCCACAGCAGGTACAGGTGCGGGTCCTTCGGGTTGAACGCTTCGGGCCACAGCTCGTATGCGATCGACTCCGGCCGCTTCAGGTAGTCCTTCAGGAGCTCGCGCACGAACCCCCACACCGCGCCCGGCGTCTTCATGAGCGGCGCGCGGACGCGCTGTCGCGATACCGAGCCGCCCCCAGTCAACTTGCTCCTCTTCGAGCCGAAGGACGGCTCGTCCTCCTCCCGCTTCCGCTTCTTCGCGTTCTGCTTCTCCTCCTCGTCCTCCTCTGACTTCGGCGCGGAGGGGTCGGGGATCGGGCCGGCGTCGGCGTCGCCGCACAGCACCACCACCTCCAGGCAGCTCTGAGGCAGCGGGTTGCGCGCTCCCAGGTGGAGCTGCGCCGCGGAGGCCCCGGAGACGGCGATCCGGACCTCCTGGTCGTACCGGTCGAAGGCGCTCGGGCGGAGCAGCACCGCCAGGGCCGTGTGCAGCGCCTTGACCAGGGCCTCGAAGTTCGAGGCGCGCGAGGTCCGCGCGTCGGCGGGGGTCAAGTTCGGCTCCTCGTTCGCCTCCAGCCGCTGCCGCCACTCGAGCTGCTCGGCGCGGACCGCCAGGTGGGCGCGGATCGCCCGGCCGACCAGGTGGCCGGCCCACACCGAGTAGGCGTAGCCCGCGGCCCCGGCGGCCTTCTTCTTCGACACCGCGGCGAAGGTGGCAGCCAGGGCGCGGTCGACTTGTCCCTTCAAGCCGGGGTCGCGGTGGAGGCGGTACGATCCCCAGAACTGACTGGCGAGGGTCAGCATGGCGGCGCGGTTTGCCTGGACGGGCTCGGCCTCGATCGCGGCGCCGGTCTGGGGGAGGCCCCCCGCCTTGCAGTTGCCGACGCGCTCGGCCAGGAGCTTGACGAAGGTCGGCTCGGTCGCCATGCCCAGCATGTGGCCGCGCCGCAGCCGCTTGCCGAACTTGCGCGCCGACCGCGAGGTCCCGGCGTAGACCTCCCGCGTCATGAGCACGTACTCGTCCAGGTAGTACCAGAAGTTCGGGACGGGAATGCCGTCGACCGGCACGATCTGCCCGCGGGTGTGGGCCCACTGCTCGACGGCCTCGATCGTGTCGCGCCGCGGGACGCTGACGTCGATCAGCTCGGCCCGAAACGACTCCGAGGGGGGCGGCTTCTGGGAGGAATTCTTCGCCGTCACCTCGAACTTCACCATCAGCCGGAACAGGGCGAACGAGGAGATCGTGTGGTTCATGGTCACCGCCGCCAGCGCCTTGGGGTCGGGCGCCGGCGTGGAGTCGTCGGCCTCGAAGGGGCGCGGCGGCCGCGAGGCGAACGGGAAGAAGCGCTCCACCTCCTCCGCCCACTTGGCCGCCTCGACGCCCTTCAGGAGTCTGGGCACGCTCTCCAGCAGCTGCAGCGGGTGGACCGCCTGACAGGTCAGCAGCTGCGCCCGGCTGAGCTGCGCGGCCAGCCCCGGGTCGCCGACGCCGGAGATCTAGTCCCGCTCCTCCTCCTCGAGCGCCGCCAACGCCAGCTCCACGACCTTCCCCAGGTAGGCGCGACCGTCGGACACCGCCTGGCTGACGTCCATGGAGTCCTTCCCCAGCGGCCGCGGCGCCTCCTTCTGCCTGCCCAGCGCCTTGGTGAAGCTGGCCTGCGCCTTACACAGCTCCGCAAGCACCAGGTCGTGGAGCTCGCGGTACAGCTCGTACCACCGGCGCGGAGCGAGGCCGGGGTCGATCACGATCTGGGTGTCCCAGTCGCTGTTGACGCTCGCTATGAACGCCTTCACCGCCTCCTTGACGGGGGAGTCCCGCTCGAGCTCCCCCTTGAGCAGCAGCGCCATGGCGCGGCCGCCCTTGAGGTAGAAGAAGTGGCGCCTGCCGCGGACCTTGCGGACCTCCTCGGCCAGGGCCCGCATGGCCGCCTCCTGCCACTCCACCAGCCAGGTCTGGCTGTTGAGCGTGTCGGTGAGCGCCCCGTTGAAGGCGGTGCGGACCTCGTCTCCCACCAGGCTGTCGTGCTTGCCCATGCCCCCCTCCCTCAGCTGCCGCGCACGGTCAGGCTCGCCAGCAGCGGCCAGCGACTCGACAGCGCCCGCGTGGCCTCCAGCCGCCCGGCCACCTGCTCCTCGGGCCCGCGCTCCTCGTCGGGCTCTCCCACCCCCGACAGGACCTCCGCCTCGAGGTACGCCGCGACCTCGTCCGCCAGGGCTCCGTCCTCGGGCAGCGGCTCCGCCGGGGCCTCTCCGGGCGCTTCCCCCTCCAGCAGCTCGCCGAGCTCCTCCGCGGGCGTGGCCGCCCGCAGCAGGTCGACCACGCGCCAGGCGCCGCGGAGGGCGCGGGGCCCGGGCAGGCTGCGGACCAGCAGCGCGTCGCTCAGGACCCCCCGCACGGCGTCGAGGCTGCGGGGGTGCTCCCCCGGCGCCAGGGCCTCCCAGTGCATGCGCTCGTCGACGAAGCCCACGTGCGCCGCCCCGAGCGCGAGGGCGTTGACCAGCAGCCCCCGGTGGGTGAGGGCGACTCGAGACCACCAGGGGAGCGCCGCCACCGTCCCCTCCCTGGGCAGGGCGGAGGGCGTCGCCTCCAGGCCGCTCGCCAGCTCGCGCAGCGCGTCGCGCCCTTGCGTCAGGTCGCCG
>JAWLGW010000397.1:0-6360 GCA_041690735.1 Planctomycetota bacterium | reverse complement strand
TCGTACAGGAGGACCCCCAGCGCGTACACGTCGGTCCAGGGGCCCACCTCGCCTCCGCTCACCTGCTCGGGCGCCATGGCTTCGGGCGACCCCAAGCCCTCGGTCGCCTCGAGCAGGCGGGCGAGGCCGAAGCCGACCACCACCGGCCGGGCCCCGACCAGGACCTTGGCCGGCTCGAGGGCGAGGTGTACCACCCCCACCTGGTGAGCGGCGTGGCAGGCGCGGGCCGCCGCCTCCAGCGCCCGCGCCGCCTCGCGCAGCGACAGCCGGACGGCCCCCAGCGACGGCTGGGCGACGTAGTCCATGACGACGAACGGCCGCTCGTCGGCCACCCCCGCCTCGTGGATCCGCACCACGTTCGGGTGCTCCAGGCGAGCCAGGGCCTGCATGTCGCGGCGGAAGGCGCGCTCGACCTCGCCCAGGGCCGGCGTCAGGCGGGCCAGCAGCTTGACCGCCACCTCGCGGCCCAGGGTCGGGTCGTGCGCCAGGAACAGCCGCCCGCCTCCGCCGCTCCCGATGGGACGGATCAACTCGTAGCGGCCGATCCGGTGGGGGATCGGCTCCTCGCGCAGATCGGCGGCGCCGAGGTGACCCGCGATCAGACGCGCCGCCAGGCGGTCGAGGGGCGAAGCCGCGGCCGGGCCGGGGCGATCCTGCGCGTCGTTCACCCTGGGACGGTACCGGAGCGCCGCCCGAGTCCGCAAGACTCGGGCGGCGCGCCGGGCGAATCGGGCCTCGGCGGCGCCCTCACTCGACGGAGAGTCCGCTGGGCACGGTGGCCGGCGGCGCGGGCGGCGCGGCCGCGGCGGGATCGGTCAGGGCTCCGAGGAAGGCGAGGAGGTCCTGGGCCTCGGCGGGCGAGAACCGGAGTCCGTTGCCCACGATCGGGTCCACCGCGCTCAGGCGCGCCTGGTTGCGGGTGGGGTCGGTGTCGACGAGCGACCGGAACTCCGCAGGGAGCTGCGCGACCGGGTCGTAGCCCAGCAGGCTGTCCTCGGGGTTGCGGTAGTGGCGCAGCACCGCGCCCAGGCTGCTGAAGGCGCCGCCGTGCATCCAGGGGCCGGTCAGGGTCACGTTGCGCAGGGGCGGCGTGCGGAAGCGGTAGTCGTCGCGCCGATCACCGCTCTCCAGGGCGACCCCCCGGTCGTCGGGTTCGCCGCCGGCGCCCGGCCCCAGCTGCGGGACCGCCAGGGCGTGCGGGGCGAGGTCGGTGAGCAGCGGCCCGCTATGGCAATCGGCGCAGCGGGCCGCGCCGGTGAACAGGAGCCCGCCTCGCTTGGCGGCCTCGCTCAGGGCGGTCGAGTCCCCGGCGAGGTAGCGGTCGAGGGGGGCGTCGAAGAAGGCGTACCGCTCGGCCTCGAAGGCGGCGATCGCCCGGGCCGCGTGGGCGAAGGTCAGCTCGTCGAGCAGCACCCCGGGGTAGGCGGCGGCGAACAGGTCGCGGTAGGCCTCGATCCCTCCCACCGTGCCCTCGCTGGTGCCGACCAGGCGCGCCATGATCCGCGCCCACGCGGTCAGGTTGTCGGGTGCGTCCGCCAGCTCGTTCTCCCCCGGGTCGCCCCGCATCTCGGCGGCGGAGGTGACGGGGAACATGGCCTGCGCGGCGAGGGCGCTGGTCAGCTGCGCCGCCATGTCGGGCCGCGGCGGGGTGGGGCCGTTGAGGGCCGGCTCCGGGGTGGCGAGCACGCCCGTGTTCCGGTCGCGGCGCACCCGTCCGTCCCAGAACATGACGTCCATGCCCCGGGCGCCCACGTGGAACAGGGGCGGCGCGTTGCGGGCGATCACCTGATCGGGGTCGCTCGCCCGGCGCGCGGCCCCGAGGCCGCTCGCGCCCTCGCCGAGCGACAGCGGCAGGTCGTCGCCGGTGCCCGCGGTCGGGTGGTGACAGGTGGCGCACGAGACGTTGCGGTTGCCCGACAGCTCCTTGTCGAAGAACAGCGCCTCGCCCAGCGCCACCAGCGCCGGCGACTCGGCGTCGGCGGTCTCGATCGCGGTGATCCCGGCGGTCGCCAAGGCGGCCCGCAGGTCCACGTCGAGCGGCGTGTCCGCCGTCCCGGAGGTGGGCGGCGCCGCGCCGCCGCCCCCTCCGGCCCCCAGCGCCGTCCCCTCTGAGCCACTGGATCCGTTGCAGCCGGCAGCCACCACGCCCATGAGCGCGATCACCAGCGCGGTCGTCAGTCCCTTGAACTTCATGTCGCTCTCCTCCCCCCTTGCCCTTGCCCTTGCCTTGCCCTTGCCTCGCTCAGAAGTAGCGGCCGCGTCGCCGGGGTCGCTCGCGCTCCCCCTCGAACGGCCGTCCGCAGGTGGGGCAGGCGTCTTGCTGGCCCCGACGCCGCGGGGGAGGGGCGCCCTGCCGCTCCCGGCTGCGCGGCTCGGCACCTCGCTCGCCGCGCCCGCCGCAGCGGGGACCGGAGCGGCGACCGCCGGGCGGGGGCCCCCACTCCTCGCGCCCGCCGCCGCGCGGACCGAAGCGGCGACCGCCGGGCGGGGGCCCCCACTCCTCGCGCCCGCCGGGGGGCGGTCCCCACTCGTCCCCCTCCCCGTGCGGGGGGTACCCTCTGCGCGGCGGCGGCGGCGGCGGAGGTGCCCACTCCTGGTCCTCCGGCCCCATGGGCGGAGGGGGAGGCGGACCGCGCTCGGGACCGCGTTCGCCGGTCCGAGGGGCGCGCTCCTCCGCCTGCGGGATCCGCTCGTCGTTGAAGAAGGGGCTGACGGTCAGCGCCCCCAAGGCCAGGGACGCGCTCAGCGTCAGGGTCGTGCGCAGCATGCTGCCTCCGGTGATCTCGGCTCACCCTCCCGTTCCGAGGCGGGCAGGCCGAGGTTCCACCTCACCGGAGAGGCGGCTCAAGTCGCGTCAGGGGCGCGCTCAGGCGCCCGCGCCCGCGGGCGCCTGAGCGTTGAGCTGCTCGTGGGCCAGCCGGCCCAACGTGGCCACCGCCTCGCCCAGGGTGTCGTCCCAGGGGTGGCCGTAGGCGAGCCGAATGCAGGTCGCGAAGCGCTCCTGCGCCGAGAAGGCCGGCCCGGGGACGATGCTCACCCCCGCCTCGAGGGCCTCGGTGTACAGGCGCATGGCGTCGCACCCCGTCGGCAGCTGCACCCACAGCACCAGCCCGCCCCGCGGCTCGCTCACCGTGGTCCCCGCCGGGAAGTGGCGGGCGACCGCCTCACGGCAGCGGAGGAGGTTGGTGGCGTAGGTGCGGGCGGCTCGCCGCACGTGTCGATCGAAGGCTCCGTCGCGGAGAAAGGCGCTGAGCGCCAGCTGCTGCGGCGTCGCGGTGACGAAGTTGGTGGCGAACTTGGCCCGCCGCACCTCGTCGGCGAACCGCCCGGGCGCGATCCAGCCGATTCGATAGCCGGGGCAGATCGACTTGGAGAACGACGAGCAGTGCAGCACCCACCCGTGGCGGTCGAACGCCTTGGCGACCGGCGGGCGCTCGCGGCCGTAGTGGAGCTCGCCGTACACGTCGTCCTCCACCAGCGGCACCCGGTGGGCGCGGCACAGCTCCACCAGCTCCCGCAGGCGCTCGGGCGGCATGAGGAACCCGAGCGGGTTGTGGAAGGTGGGGATCGTGAGGCAGGCCGCCACCCGCCCCTCCGCGAGCAAGGGGGCCAGCGCCTCCAGCGACAGGCCGGCGCCGGGGTCGGTGGGCATCTCGATCACCTTGAGGCCCAGGCTGTGGAGCATCTGCAGCAGGATGAAGTGCACCGGCGACTCCACCGCCACCGCGTCACCGGGGCGGCACGTCGCCCGCAGCGCCAGCTGGACCGCCTCGAAGGCGCCGTTGGTGATCAGCAGGTCGCTCGGTCGCAGCGAGCAGCCGGCCGCCACCAGCCGGCGCGCGATCTGCGTCCGCAGCTCGACCTCGCCCAGGGGATCGCCGTAGGACACCGCGCGCGCCGCGTCCCGCCCGAGCCCGCGCAAGCGACGGAGCAAGGCGGCGGCGGGCAGGAGCGAGGCGGGCGGGTCGGCGTTGCCGAGCGGCGCCAGGCCGGGGTCGCGGGCTCCCTGCGCCAGCTGCTGCGCGACCTCCCACACCCGGGGGACGCGCGCCCGCTGCGAGGGACGGCTCGCGGCCACCCGCCCCAGCCGGTCGCAGCAGCGATCGCGCACGTAGTAGCCGGACTGCGGGCGGGCCTCGATCAGCCCCCGCGCCTCGAGCAGGCGATAGGCCGCCGTGACCGTGCTGACGCTCGCGCCCTGCTGCCGCGCCATGCGCCGCACCGACAGCAGCTGGTCGCCGGGGCCGAGCGTGCCCGCCTCGATCAGGGGCTGGAGGCGCTCCGCCAGCTCCTCGTACCGCTTCATGAGGCCAGCACCTCGCGCGGCTGCTCGGCGAGGCAGCGCAGGTGGACCCGGGCGTCGGCGAGCGCCTGCACGACGGTGTGGGGGTTCGCCGGCAGGATCCGGGCGGCGCCCGCCTCGATCACCTCGTCCTCCGCTCGCCCGAGCTGGCTCACCCACACGGCCCCCGCCGAGCAGCGGAGCGCGAGGGGCCCGTGATCCCGCAGCCCGAACAGCTCGCCCGCCTGCAACGTTCGCTCGTCGTTCATGCGACCTCCGTGTGACGTGCTGAAGTCTGGCAGCAGAGGCGCCATAGGAACAGGTGCAGGAAGGAGAATCTGGACCGGTACAGTTTGGAGGCAAGGAACTGTACTGATCGGCTCGCTCGAGCCTGTCCCCGCGACCACGAGCCGGGTTAGCGCGGCAGCCAACCCGCAGGGACGACTGGCGGCGGCGCCTCACCTGCGCCCGCGCTCGTGGCGCTCGCGAGCAGGTGGCGCGCTCGCTCGGCGGCCTCGGTCCAGGCGGCGAGCGCCGCGGCGAGCAGGGCCGCCTGGGGGGCGCCGCCGGGGACGGGCGGCAGGGCGGCGATCTCCCGGGCGAGCGCCTGCTCGGGCGGCGGGGCGGCGAGGCGGCGCAGGGCTTCGCGGGTCCCCGGGTGCCCCGCCCGGGCCTGCGCCCAGAAGGCGCTGGGCGCCAGCTCGGCGCGCGCCGGCGCCTGCTCCAGCGCCAGGGTGAGCCCCTCGAGCTCCAGCGGCTGCCCCGGGCCCCAGCAGGCGAGGTCGACCGCCTGGTCGGCCAGGCGGACGGGAGGCCCGCTGGCGGCGACGACCACTCGGCGGTCGAGGCGGAGCACCGAAGCCCGCAGGCGCGGCGCGCCCTCCCAGCGGAGGTCGCAGCGGGGAGCGCCGCCCAGGCGCACGATCCGGCGCGGCTCGAGGAGCAGCTCGGCGTGGCGGGCTGCACCAGCGAGCGCCCGCAGCCGCACGGGGCGCTCCGCGCCAGCGGTCGCCTGCGGGGGCAGGGTCGCGCGGCGCTCGATCCACACCCGCAGCCAGCCGCTCGCTCCGCCGGCGGGCGGGCGCGGCAGCCGCAGGCAGCGGGCCAGCTGCGCGGCCGCCTCGGCGTCGAGGCCAGCGCCGCCTGCGTCGGGGAGCGCCTGCTCGAGGAGCCACAGGGCAGCCCGCGGGTCGCCCAGCCGCGCCAGGGCGAGCAGCACCGCCCCCCCGGGCGGCTCCAGCCGCGTGAGGCGGGCGCGGCTCACATCGTGGGCGCGCGGGTCGTGGAACCGGAGGCGCACCGGGCCCAGCTCCACGCAGGCTCCGTCTTCGAGCGGCTGCGGGGCGTCGCCCACCGGCGCTGCGTCCACGCGGGTCCCGGACGAGCCGGCGAGGTCGCACAGCACGTACCCCCGGCCGCTGCGCCGCAGCTGGGCGTGGCGGGGCGAGGCGCCGGGGAGGGACACCTCGCAGGCGGGGTCGGCCCCCAAGGTCGCGCGGCGCAGGCCGATCACCGGCGCGCGCAGCGGCGGCTCCTCGGCGGTGAATCCGGGCGCGGTGACCGAGCGCCCGCTGAGGGCGCGCGCGAGGTCGTCGGCGAGGGCCGCCATGGTGCCGTAGCGGTGGCGCGGCTCCCGCTCGAGCGCCTGCAGCAGGACCTCTTCGAGGGCGGGCGGCGTGTCGGGGGCCGCCGCGCGGGGCGGGTCGCGGTCGCCGTCGAGGATCGCCTCGAGCACGTCCGGGAGGGCCGCGCCGGTGAAGGGGGGGCGGCCCACCCGCAGGTGGTACAGGGTCGCGCCCAGGGCGTACACGTCGCAGCGCGGGTCGAGGGGGACGCCCCCCTCGATCTGCTCGGGGGCCAGGTAGAAGGCGGTGCCGAGCAGCTGGCCGGGGGTGGTGAGCGTGGTGCGGTAGACGTCCTTCGCCAGGCCGAAGTCGATCAGCTTGGTGGCGCCCGCCTCCGTTCGCATGAGGTTGTTGGGGTTGACGTCCCGGTGCAGGAGACCGAAGGCGTGCACCACGCTGAGCGCCCGGGCGGCGTCGATCCCCGCCCGGGCCACCTCCGCGGCGGGCGCCGGG
>JAWLGW010000396.1:0-6360 GCA_041690735.1 Planctomycetota bacterium | reverse complement strand
CCCGCCGCCGGTCCTCGAGTTCGAGGGGGGCGAGCGGTTCGAGGTGGTGGGGCTGTTCCGGGCGCCGCTGGAGGACGTCCCCTTCCTCAGCGGACAGGCGATCATGACGCTGCCCTACTACCAGTCGCGCTACAAGCTGCTGCCTCGGCTGGCGGTCGCCCACCTGGCGCCGGGCCGCCGGGCGCGCACGCCGGACGAGGTGCGGGAGGGGCTCGACGCCTGCGCGGTGGTGGCGCCGCGGGTGGGCGAGGCGGTGCCGCGGCTGCGGGCGCGCACGATCGAGGCCTTCCTCGACACCTTCAAGCAGGCGGAGCTGATCGACAGCTTCGCCCTGGCGATCTCTTTCCTGGCCGCGCTGGTCAGCGGCATGGGGGTCGCCAACACCATGCTCATGAGCGTGTTCGACCGCACCCGCGAGATCGGCCTCCTGCGCGCGATCGGCTGGTCGCGGTGGCGGATCATCGCCATGATCGAGTCCGAGGGGCTCCTGCTGGCGATCGCGGGCGGCGTGCTCGGCCTGCCGTTCGGGCTGGCGTTGATCCAGGCCAGCAAGCTGCTGATCCAGCTGGGATGGCTGGACGTGTCCCTCGACGCGCCGCTGTACGGGCAAGCGGTCGCCTTCGCGGCGGGGATCGGCCTGTTGGGGTCGCTGTATCCGGCGCTGCGGGCGGCCGACCTGCAGCCGACCGAGGCCCTCCGCTACGAGTGACATGAACGACGCCGCCCCCCCCGTGATCTCCGCCCGCGACCTCGTGAAGCACTACGAGGGCGGGCTGGTGCAGGCCCTGCGCGGCGTCTCGTTCGACGTGCAGCGGGGCGAGTCGGTGGCGATCGTCGGCCCCTCGGGGAGCGGCAAGACCACCCTGCTCCACCTGGTGGGCGCCCTCGACGTCCCCACCTCGGGGACCCTCGAGCTGCTGGGGCGGGACCTCAGCGCGGTGCGGGACCTCGACCGGCTGCGCAGCGAGGTGCTCGGCTTCGTGTTCCAGCTCCACCACCTGATCCCCAACCTGACCCTGCGCGAGAACGTGATGCTCCCCGCCTACCCGCTCCCGCTGGGCCGCGCCGAGCGGCGCCGGCGGGCGGCCGAGCTGCTGGAGCGGGTCGGCCTCGGGCACCGGGTGGACTTCTTGCCGATCAAGTGCTCGGGAGGCGAGCGCCAGCGGGCGGCGGTGGCCCGGGCGCTGATCAACCAGCCGCAGCTGCTCCTCGCCGACGAGCCCACCGGCAGCGTCGACACGGCCACCGGCGAGCGGATCCTCGACCTGTTCGACGAGCTCGGCCGCGAGCGGGGCATGACGCGGGTGGTGATCACCCACAACGAGGAGGTCGCCCAGCGCGCCGACCGGGTGCTGCGCATGGTCGACGGGCTGCTGTCGGAGGTCTGATTCAGGCGCCGGCCGG
This sequence comes from Planctomycetota bacterium, assembly GCA_041690735.1. Taxonomy (GTDB): domain Bacteria; phylum Planctomycetota; class J058; order J058; family J058; genus JAWLGW01. The sequence goes on along the minus strand of JAWLGW010000396.1, from coordinate 4,956 downwards.
GGGGGACCCGAGCACCTCGCGCAGCGCCGCGCACAGCTGCGCCGGCGCGTACGGCTTGGGCAGCAGCCGCACCCCCACCCCGTCGACCGTCGAGGGGTAGCCCGAGCTCACCAGGACCGGCACCCCGGGGTGGTCGCGCTGGAGGCGCGCCACCAGCTCCCGGCCGCCGAGCACCGGCATGACCACGTCGGTGACCACCGCCAGGAGCTGACCTCGCCGCTCCTCGGCCCGCTCCAGCGCCTCGGCGCCGTCGGCCGCCTCCACCACCTCGAACCCCTCCTCGCGGAGGACGCGCGCCGCGGCCCGCCGCACCGCCGGGTCGTCCTCGACCACCAGCACGGCGCCCTTGCGGGCGGTGGCGCGGGGCGGGGCCACCACCTCTGCGGTCTGCGGCCCGTCGTGGGGCGCCAGGGGCAGCTCGATCCGCACGGTGGCGCCGCGCCCCGGCTCGCTCTCGAGCTCCACGCGGCCGCCGTGCTGGGTGACGATCCCGTACACCGTGGACAGGCCCAGGCCGGTGCCCTGGCCCCGCGCCTTGGTGGTGTAGAAGGGCTCGAACACCCGCTCGCGGACCGCTGCGTCCATGCCGACCCCGGTGTCGGCGACCTCCAGCACGGCCCAGCCCTGCCCGTCCGCCGCGTCCTCGCTCCCGGCGCGCACCGACAGGCGCAGGGTGCCGCCCTCGGGCATGGCGTCCCGCGCGTTCACCACCAGGTTCAGCAGCACCTGCTCGAGCTGCGCCGGGTCGGCCTTCACGGGGGTGACCGCCGTCGGCAGGTCGAGCTCGAGCGCGATGTCCTCGCGGATCAGGCGGCGCAACAAGCGCTCCTGCTCGCGCACCAGGGCCGCGAGGTCGACCGGTCGGGGCCTGCCCGGTCGGCGGCTGGCGGCGGCCAGCAGCTGCCGGGTCAGGTCCCGGGCCAGGCGGCCCGCCCGCAGGATCTCCGTCAGGTCCTCGCGGGCGGGGTGGGCGGGCGGCAGCTGCCCCCGCGCCAGCTCGGCGTTGGCGAAGATCGTGGTGAGCACGTTGTTGAAGTCGTGCGCCACGCCGCCGGCCAGCTGCCCCACCGCCTTGAGCTTCTGGTCGCGCAGGAGCTTCTCCTCGAGGCGCCGCAGCTCGCTGAGGTCGCGGGCGACGCCCACGTGACCCCCGTCCTGCCCGGCGGAGTCACGCAGGACGAACACCCGCAGCTCGACGGGGAGCGAGCCGCCGGCGCCCAGCCTCCGGAACGAGACCTCGCCTCGCCAGTGGCCGTGGGCGGCCAGCCCCTCCCGCAGCGTGGCCAGCTCCTCGCGCGAGGCGTGCAGGTCGCTCACGGGCCGCCCCTCGACCTCCTCGACCCGCTCGAGGCCGAGCATGCGCAAGCCGGCCTGGTTGACGTAGCGCACCGTCAGGTCCGGGTCGACCAGGCCCACGAAGTCGGCTGAGCGCTCCACGACCTCGGCCAGGAGGGCCCGCTGCTGCTCGGCCTGTCGCCGCTCCGACACGTCGCGCAGGAACACCAGCACCGCCCCCCCGTCCTCGGCGGTGAGGCGCGCCTCGTAGCTCCGCTCCTGGTCGGGGTCGAGGGCGGGGCCCGCCCGGAGCTCGAGCTCCTGCGGCCCCGCCGCGCGCCACGGCCTGCTGCAGCGGCCCCGCCAGCTTGGGCGGGACCACCTCGGCCAGGGCCGCGCCCGCGCGCGGCGTCTGCGCCGCCCCTGCCAGCGGACGGGCGGTGCCCGACACCTCCCCGATCCGCCCGCTCGCCTCCACCCGCAGCACGAGGTCGGGGAGCTGAGCCAGCAGTGAGCGGTTGCGGTCGAGGGCCTGGTCGAGCCGGGCGCTGGCGGTGAGCGCCTGCCGAAGGGTGATCGTCAGCACCGCCGCCACCGACAGCCCCAGCAGGAGGAGCGCCCCCTGGGGGGCGGTCCCGACGGCCTCCGCGGTCGGCGCCACCTCCAGGCTCCAGGTCCGGTCGCCGATCGCGACCGGCTGGCCCGCCAGGTTCGACCGTACGGCCCCCCACCCCCGGGCGAACACCAGCGCCTCTCCATCGCGCACCCGCACCGCGTAGTGGTCGAGCAGGCCGCGCTCGAGGCAGCGCGACAGCAGCGGGTCGAGGCGGAACACCGCGTTGAGGGTGCCCGCCCCTTCGCCGAGCGACAGGTAGGCGGCGATGCCCCGCCCCCCTTGCCACAGCTCCATGGGGGGCGTGACCGTCAGCACCCCCGGCTCGGCGCGGGCGCGCGCGTAGTACGGCGCGGCGTAGGGGTGGTCTTGCAGGCGCTTCCCCAGGGCGCCGAGGTTCGGCTCCTCGGGCACCACCCACTGGATCCGCCCCTGAGGGTCGATCCAGTTGAGGGCCTGGTACCCGCCGTACTGCCGCTGCAGGGCGGTCGCGTGCGCCACGAACCGCTCGCGGTCCGCGAGCGCGTCGGCGCGCCCTAGCTCGCGCAGCTGGTGCAGCAGCCCCAGGCGGTGCTCGAGGTAGTCCTCCAGGCGGATCGCCGCCTGCTCCGCGGTCACCGCCGCGTGCAGGTGGACCTGCGACGCCTCTCGCTGGTGCGCGCTCCACCAGGCGCTCCCGAACGACAGCGCCAGCAGGCAGCCGGTCAAGATCGGGAGCAGCTCGCGGGACCACCGAGAGGCCATGCCTGACCTTGGCCGGAAGCCTCCGCCGGAGCAAGCGGGGTCGCGACCGCTGGTCTGGGCGGGGAGGGAGCAGTACGCTGCGCCTGTGGCCGAGCCCACCGACAGCTCCGAGACCGTCCTGCCCTCGCAGCACGCCCCAGCGCCGGCGCCGGCGCCGCTCCCGCCCCGGCGGCCCACCCGGCTCGGGCCCTACGAGGTCGTGAGCGAGGTGGGGCGCGGCGGCATGGGGACCGTCTACAAGGTCCGCCACGTGGAGCTCGAGACCGTGCGGGCCGTCAAGGTGGTGGGGCAGGCGAGCAGCGCCCGGGCCCTCGCCCGCTTCCGGCGCGAGGCCCACAACCTGGCGCGGGTGGTCCACCCCGGCGTGGCGCGGGTGCACGAGACCGGCGAGGCGGACGGCTGCCGGTGGTTCGCCATGGAGTACGTGGAGGGGGAGCCCCTGCACCGGTTGCTGGCGCGAGAGCGCCTGCCGCTCGGACGCGCCCTCGAGCTGGCGCTCTCGATCGCCGAGGGGGTGGCCGCCCTGCACGAGGTGGGGGTGATCCACCGCGACCTCAAGCCGTCCAACGTCGTGATCTCGGCCGCCACGGGGCGCCCCGTCGTCCTCGACCTCGGCCTGGCGGTGGCGCCCGAGCTCGACGTGCGCCTGACCAGCACCGGCGCCACGCTCGGCACCGTGCAGTACATGGCGCCCGAGCAGTTCCACGGGGCGGAGGGCGCCACCCTGCAGACCGACGTGTACGCCCTGGGCGCCCTCCTGTTCGAGCTGGTCACCGGCCGCCCCGCGGTCCCCCGCGAGGCGTCCACGCCCGAGCTGGCCGCCAGGATCATTACCGAGGACCGACCCCGTCCGAGCCAGCACGACCCCGAGCTGCCGGCGGCCCTCGACGACCTGTGCGGGCGGGCCATGGCGCGCGTCCCGGCGGAGCGTCCCGCCGACGCAGGGGTGCTCGCCGCAGAGCTGCGGGCGCTGCTCGAGGACCTCGGCCCCACCGCGCGGGTGGTGCGGCAGCGGCGGCGGCTGGTGGGGCTCGGCGTGGGCGCCACGCTGGCGGCCGCCGGGCTGGGGGTGGGGCTGGCGACGTTGAGCGGCGCGAGCGACGAGCCTCCGGCGCGGCCCGCCGCCGTCACGACCGCCAGCCCGCCGGCGCAGCGCGTGTCCCCACAGCAGGTGGCGGCGGGGCAGGCCGAGCTGGACCGCCTGGCGCTGCTGGCCCCCGCGGAGCGGCGCGCCGAGCTCGAGGCCTGGGTGCGCGCCTGGCCCGAGCACCCCGATCGGACGCGCGCCGAGGCGCTGCTGGGGGAGACCCTGCTGGGCGAGCCCTGGCGCGTGCTGCGCCACCCCGGCGCGGCGGACGCCGCCTTCCTCGCCGACGGACGGGCGGTCACGGTGGGCGGGGACGGCCACGTGAGGGTGTGGGACCTCGAGCGGGCCGAGCCAGTCACCACGCTGCACGCGGGCTGGTACGCGCGGACGGTGGCGGTCGCCCCCGACGGGCGGCGCTTCGCCTTCGCCGGGAACGCCCACCAGGTGGTGTGGGTCGACGCGGAGGGCGCCAGCCACGTGCTGCACCGGGTCGGGCGCGGAGCGGCGTTCGCCCTCGCCTTCGCGCCCGACGGGCAGGCGCTGGCGGTGGGAGGCTCCCAGCCGGAGGTGGTCGTGTACCGCTTCCCGAGCGGCGAGCCGCGGCTGCGCCTGGGCGGCCACAAGGACCCGGTGCGGGCGCTCGCCTTCAGCCCCGACGGCCGGACCCTCGTGACGGGCAGCGGGAAGTCGCTCGAGGACCCGCCGCCGCACGACAACGCCGTGCGGCTGTTCGACGCCACGAGCGGCGCTCTGCGCAAGCGCGTCAAGCTGTGGAGCATGGCGCACGACCTGGCCTTCGATCCGCGCGGCGAGGTGCTGGCGGTGGCCTGCGACGGCACCAAGGTCCGCCTGCTGGAGGGCGGGGTGCCGGTCGCCGAGCTGATCGGTACCGGCACCGAGGCCCAGGCGCTGGCGCCCACCTCGGCGCACGGCGGGCTCACCACGGGGGTCGCCTTCGCAGCGCACGGCGAGCTCCTGGCCAGCACCTCCCACACCCGGCACGAGCTGCGTGCCTGGCGAATGCCGGGGCGGGAGCAGCTGCTGCGGGTCGAGCGGCCGCACGACCTGCGGCGGGTGCGGTTCGACCGCGAGGGGAGCCGGGTGGTGGCGGTGAGCGGCCGCGGCGATCGCGTGGAGGTGTGGGACCTGGGCGCCCTGCGCGAGTAAGGACGCGTCCAGGAACAGATCCAGCAGTGCTTGCTCGTCGGTGATGTTCTGACCGGGCTCGAGACGTCGC
>JAWLGW010000395.1:0-6361 GCA_041690735.1 Planctomycetota bacterium | reverse complement strand
CGGACCTGCCAGCTGGGGTCGTCGGCGGCGACGCGCAAGATCGTGGGGGCGACGGGCGCCCTGGCGTTGATCCCCAGGTGGCACAGGGCGAGCACCGCCTCGCGCCGCACCAGCGGCGCCGGGTCGCTCAGCGCCGCCTCCAGCGCACGGCGGGCGCGCTCGGTCGCGGCCGGCCGCGCGTCGCGCCCCAGGTCGCCGAGGCCGATCGCGGCGCGCTGACGCACGTCGTCGTCATGGCTGGCCAGCATGGCCACCAGCTCGGACAGCTCGCGGCCCTCCCAGGGCGCCGGGGCGGCCCCGCGGCACCCCGCCAGGAGCAGGAGGCCGACCAGGAGCAAGGCGTGCTGGGAGGCGGGGCGACGACCGGTCGGGCTGGCCACGGCGCTACGCTACGAGGCGCCGCGCCCTGCCGTCAACCGCCCGCCGGCGTCCGCCGGTGACCCGCCGGTGACCTCACCGCCCGGTCGACCGCTCCAGCCCGTCGATCAGGCCCGCCGCCGGGGCCCGCCGCTCCTCCGCGGCCGCGGGGGTGAGCAGCGCGCTGCTGGCGTAGGTGTTGCGCAGATAGGTGCGGCCGAAGCCGTCCGGCACCCGGTACAGGGTCGCCAGGACCCGGGCCGGATCCACGAACACGTCCCCGGCCTCGATGTATTCGTCGCGCCCGCGGAAGCTGTCGCGCGAGTCGTCGTCGCGGTCCTCCTCCTGCTGCCAGTAGCGCCAGGCCCAAGGGGCACGGACCGAGTCGTCCGGGCCCTCGTCGCCCCGGAGCTTGGCGGGGAAGACCTGGCGCGCGCCCCGCGGGCGGACCAGCTCGTCGCGGCTGAACGTCTCCTCGCTGTTGAGGTGCTGCAGCAGCTCGTCCAGGGGCCGCAGGGCGTAGCCGACCTGGTGGTCGTAGGGCGAGTCGGGGCGCTCGGCCTGGCCGGTGTAGGCGTAGACCACGCCCTTCTCGCCGCTGAAGGGGTCGGCGTCGTCGCGGCCGGTGAAGCCGTAGACGGTGTGGTCCTTGCCCGCGACCCACATCTGCGGGTGGGTCCGCTCCTCGTCGAACAGGGGGTGGTCGACCTCGTTCACGAACTTGACCGGGCCGCTCCAGAACCCGTGGGCGGTCCGCCAGCGGGTGCGCTCGCCGTCCTGCCGCTCCAGGCCCGAGTAGACGTAGGTGGCGTCGCCGTCGTGCGCCATGACCACCTCCACCTCGCGGCCCCGCGCCGCGCCCTTGCGGGCGACCACGGTCACGCCGCCCATGTCGTTCTCGTGCCGGCGCATGTTCCGCAGCAGCTTGATCGCCGCGTTGCTCTTGCGGCCCGAGTGGTAGAGCACGTAGGTGACGTAGTAGTGGGTGTCGGTCTCCTTGACGTCGTAGTAGACCCAGGCGCTCGAGTCCGCCTCGGGCGTGGTGTTGTTCCAGTTGTTCTCGGTGTTCCAGTCGCCGTCGAAGTCCACCCGCCGAATGAGGTCGAAGATCCCCCGGTCGATCTCCTGGTAGAACACGGGCGCGTAGCGGGCAGCCACGGCGTCGGGGCTGGAGAGCTCCGCCGCCGGCCGCGCCTCGCCCCGCTCACGCCACAGCTCCTCGAGGTCGTCGAGCTCGAGGGTCAACCGGTTCGAGTCGACGCTGGGGCCCTTCCAGGTCCGGCCCATGAGGGCGTCGGCGATCGGGCGCACCAGGCTGCCGATCTTGGTCATGAGCTTGGTGAGGGCCGCCTTGAGCACGGGCCCCAGCTCGAGCTGCACCACCACGCCGGCCCCGAAGCCGACGCCGGTCGAGGCGTGGGCGCCGAGGTCGAGGCGGATCGTGCCGCTCCACTCCACCTCGAAGGTGGCGTGGGCCGAGGCGGACGCGCCGGCGTGGACGCTGGCGTAGGGGATCACGTGGACCTTGAGCACCTTGAGGTCGACGACGATCGGCAGGCGGGCCGAGGCGCTGGCGCCGGCGCCGGCCCGGACCTCGTTGTGGGTCCCGAGGCCGTTCTCGGTGACCAGGGTGGTGGAGGTCGCCTCCACGTTGGAGGCCGCCTCGGCCATCGCGTTGAGGTGCGCGGTGACGCCGAGGTGCCGGCCGGCGGCCCCCACGTTCTTGCTGCGGAAGTCGCCCCGGGCGCCGGTGAGCTTGGCGCGGGCAGTGAAGGTGGCGCCCAGCCCCTCCACCTCGTTGTTGAAGGCGTCCTTGTAGGTGACGCGGCCGGCGCGAGCGTCGTAGAGGCCCTCGACCTTGGCGGCCGTCACCTTGAGGTCGCCGACCTCGGTGCGGAACGTCTCCTGGTAGAGGACCTCCTCCAGGCTGGCCTTCTTGGAGAAGAAGGTGACCTTGGGGAGGGGCAGCGAGGTGTCGATCGACACGCCGTCGTCGCGGGTCTCGCGCCAGGTGAAGTGGGTCACCGGCTGATCGAGGGGGAACTTGGCGCCGCGAGGGTCGCCGCCGTCGCGGTGCAGGCGCCAGGCCTCCAGGCGGGCGTCGCGGATCGCGCGGATCCGGTCGATCAGCGCCGCCTTGAGGGCGCGGTCGACGGTTCCGTACACCAGGTCCTCGGGCGCGGTCCGGAGGCGCTCGCGCTCCTCGGCCCACACCTTCCGCAGGAGGTCACGGCTCACCACTCCGGCGGCCCGCAGCTCGGCGCCGATCGCCCGCCACAGGTGGCCCTCCTCACGGCCGGCCAGGATCCGCTTCCAGGCCTCCTCGGCGAACGGCTCGAGGTCGCTCTCGGCCAGCTTCTCGATGTGGGCCGTCTCGCGGTCGATCAGGGCCTCGAGGGCCTTCTGAGGCGCCTTCTGCACGCCCGTCACCAGCGCGTTGCGCTGGGCGTTGGTCAGGGCCTGGAGGGAGGCGTCGAGCTTCCACTCCTGCGCCCGAGCCGGCGCCGCCAGCAAGACCACCAGCGCCAGTCCGACTCCGAAGCCGCTCGTCCGTCCCATGTCGCTCTCCCTCGGTGCGGGCTCCGCTCACGCACGGAGGGGACCAACCTTGCGGCGCAGTGACTTGCGCGCATTCGTCTCACGTTCGGCGCAAATGCGATAAGGAAGCGAATGAAATGGGGGTCAGGACGCGTTCGACGAAACCCACCGTCATCGTTCCGTAAGAGGCTCGAATCCCATGGCTTGTCAGGCGCGCGTCGCTACACTCGGGCCCAATGACCGCGCGGCTCCCGATCAGGTCGAGCTGCGCCGTAACGAGGAGAACAAGCCGTGATGCGCACGTTTAGTGCGGCGACGGCGCTGCTGGGTGTTCTGTGCGTGGTGGCCACCGGCCAGCCCGCCGAGGCGCGTCGTTCCCGCAAGTCGGCTCGATTCCGGGCCATGACCTTCAACATCCGCTACGACTTCGAGAGCGACGGCCGCAACCGCTGGCGGCACCGAGTGGACGCGGTCGCCAAGACGATCGCGGGCAGCAAGGCCAGCGTGGTGTGCCTGCAAGAGGACAAGGAGCACCAGGTCGAGGACCTGCAGGCCCGCTTGCCCGAGTACGGGTTCGTGGGCCGCGGCCGCAACGCCACCGGCTCGGGTGAGCGCTGCTCGATCCTGTTCGACAAGGACGTGTTCCGCCTCAAGGAGGCCGGCGACTTCTGGCTGTCCGACACCCCCGAGGTCCCCGGCAGCAACACCTGGGGAGACCGCTACCCTCGCAAGGCGACCTGGGCCTTGCTGGAGGTGAAGCGCTCGCGGTCGAAGCTGCTGGTGGTCAACACGCACCTGCCCGAGGGCGATCACGACCGCCTGCGCCTCAAGGGGAGCGAGGTGCTCCACCGCTGGATCGCCGCGCACGTCGGCTCCAACGACAAGCGGCGCAGCCGTCGCTCGCGCGACGAGCTGGCCGTGCTGGTGGCCGGCGACTTCAACGACGACGCCGGCGGGTCGCGCACCTTCTCGGTGCTGACCGAGGGCTCCCAGGTGGGCCTGCGCGACGCCTGGGCCGAGGCCAAGCCCAGCGACCCTCGCCCCGGCACCTTCTGCGGCTTCCGCGGCCTGCGCACCACCTCGCGGATCGACTGGCTGCTGGTCGCCGGCCCGGTGCGCGTGCTCCAGGCCGCCAAGGTCGACGAGCAGGTCGACGGCCGCTGGCCCTCCGATCACTACCCCGTGATCGCGGACCTCGAAGTCCGCTAGTGTCCTGACAACGAAGTCCGCCTTCAGATCCTGAGCGGGCAGCGGGTGGTGCTGGCTGCAGGCTCGCAGTAGGCTCTCCAGCGTCCGGCCGGAGGTCCTCATGCGCCTGCTCGCTGCTTGTTGCCTCGCCCTCGCCGCGCTCCTGTTGACGCCGCTGCCGGCTCGCGCTCAGGCGCAGCCGGCAGAGGACCCCGCCGCCTTCGAGGCTCGCCTGGTCGACCTGGCCGAGCGCGCCCGCGAGCGGACGGTGCTGGTGTTCGGGCTGATCGGCCTCGGCTCGGGCGCGGTCGTCGACCACGACGGCACCGTCGTGACCAACGCGCACGTGGTGGCGGGCGCCCGCTACGCGGTGATCCAGTGGGCCGACGGCCGCAGCGTGCTGGCCCGCCGGCGGGGGATCGACTACGCCCGCGACCTGGCGGTCCTCGAGCCCGCCCAGGCGCTGCCCGCCCCGGTGCCCGCCTTCGCGCTGGCGGACGCCCGGCCGCGCGAAGGGAGCTGGGTGGTCGCCTCCGGCTTCCCCGGCGGGCTGCGCACCACCCCGGCGCCGACGGTGTCGGTGGGGCGGGTGCTGCCGGGCGCGCCCGCCGCGCCGAACGTCATGGGGGTCCTCGACTACGCCGAGGCGATCCGCACCGACGTCCCGATCTTCTCCGGCAACAGCGGCGGGCCCCTGTTCGACCTCGAGGGGCGCCTGGTCGGGATCAACGGCGCGGTGGAGCTCCAGAGCGCGGTCTCCATGACCATCCCGACGCCCGTGGTGCGCCAGCGTCTGGAGGAGCTGCAGGGGGGCCGGATCCTCCTGCCGGGCGACCGAGCGCTCGACCCCGAGAGGCAGCCGCTCCTCCGGGCCCTGTACCGCGCGACCGACGCCATCGCCCGCCAAATGCCCGAGCGGATCGCCGAGGCCAGCCGCCAGGCGGTGGCGGGCGAGGACGGCCTGGTGCCCGAGGACCTGCGGCGGCGGGTGAAGGAGCTGCGCCCCGAGGGGCTGCGCCCGGAGCCGAGCGACGCGCTGGCGGAGGTGGCCCGCACGCTGCCGCGGCAGGCGGCGCTGAGAGACATGTGCCGCTTCGCCGACGTGCCGGGGCTCGTGAGCGACGGCGGCCTGCACCTGACGCCCGTCGGCCACCTGCACGCGGTCGCCAAGGCGAGCCTGCTCGCGGGACGCGATCACGTCCTGCTGAGGGGCCGCGCCGCCCGGGTGCTGGCGGTCGCCGAGGCCGACGACCTCGCCCTGCTGCAGCTCCCCGACCCCCACGAGGCGCTGAGCCCCGACGCGCCCCTCCGCAGGGTGGGGAGCCTGGCCTGGGTGCGCGGCCGCGAGGGGCTCGTCGCCGCGGGCGTCGTGTCGGTGTCGGCCCGTTCGACCGCGGCCACGCTGCTGGCTCAGATCCAGCAAGCGGGGGTGCCCGAGCAGGTCGAGCAGCTGCTCGAGCGCCTGGAGGGCCTGGTCGACCGGATCGAGCTCCTCGAGCCCCTCGAGTCGGTGCTCGAGCAGGTGCGCGCCGCCATCGAGGCCCGGCGCGCCTTCGCCTCGGGGACCCCGCCCCGCAGCTATCCGCAGGTGCTCTCGATCGACGCGCCGCTGCCCCCGAGCGCCGTGGGCGCGCCCGTGCTCGACCGGGAAGGGCGCCTGATCGGCGTCTCCGTCGGCGTCGCCCACCACGGCACCAGCTACGTGGTGCCCATGGTGCGGGTGCGGCGGCTGTTCGCCGAGCACCTCGACGGGCCGGTCCGCCCCGAGCAGCTGGGCAGCGCGCGGCTGTACTGAGTCGGCGTCGCGCCTGGCCTCGCCTGGCAAGGAACGTCCGCCTTCGAGCCTGAACAGGACACCCCCGGCGCTTCGCGCCGCAGCGCTGTCGCTGAAGCGGCGGCTCCGTGGCGGCGAAGAGTGAGTGGGTGCACGCATGGCTGTGGGGCTGGCGCTCTTCTTACGTGCCCGTGCCCGTGCCCGCAATCCTTCGGGCACGGGCACGGGCACGGGCACGGGCACGGGCACGAAGGTCTGTCATTCAACTCACCTGCACCCGGTGAATGGCCGGCGACCGCTGCCTCTCCTCGGCGAGCGCGAGCGCGCGGGACCCGCCTGGGCCCAGGAGGTACCCTGAGGGGGTGAGCTCCCCCAGCGACGAGACGCGCGAGGTCCCGCGGGCGGCGGCAGCCGACGCCCCCACCGGCGCCGTCCCGCTGTCGGCGGTCCCGCGGATCGACGCGCCGAGCGGCGCGTCGTCGGCGGTGGGGGCCGACGCCGAGA
>JAWLGW010000394.1:0-6369 GCA_041690735.1 Planctomycetota bacterium | reverse complement strand
TCCGGTGCGGCTGGTGGTGGAGGGGCCGGAGGCGGGAGGCCAGCTGGCGCTGCGCAGCTTCGGACACCGTTACCTGGCGCCCGAGAGCGCCGGCGCGGCCGATCTCGTGGCGACGCCCCTGGGGGGAGGGTACCGCCTGGCGGTGGAGTGGCGCCCCGGACCCGGGGCCGCCTGGGAGCGCCTGGCGGCGCCCGGCCTGGAGCAGGCGCCGCCCCACCCGGTCCCCTCGCACACCCTCCTGGTGGGCCTGCTCGGGCCGGCCGCGCCCGAGGTGGCCGCGGCGCTGCTGGTGGACGCCGAGGCGGTCCCGGTGGCGCTCGCCGCCGACCTGCTGCCGCTGCTGCCGCTCGGCGGCGAGGCCCTGGACCTGGTGGTGGTCTCGGGCGGCGCCGCCACCGGCGCGGCGGCCCAGGCGCTGCGCGCCTGGACGGCGGGCGGCGGTGTGCTCGTGTGCGCGGCGCGGGAGGACTTCCTGGCGGTGGTGACCGCGCCCGAGGCGGCGGACCTGGCGGGGCCGCGGCGAACGCCTCCCACCTCCGCCTGGGACCTGCGTCCCCTCGGCGCCGGGGTGGCGATCGGGCCCAGCGGCTCCGGGCGGCTGGCGACCGGCGAGGGGGTCGAGCCGCGGTGGCGCGCCGAGCTGACGCGGCGGCTGCGCGGGCGGGCCCGCCGGGGGGAGGTCGAGCAGGCGCTCCTGAGCGGCCTCCCGCCGGCCCCCTCGGTGAGCCAGGTGCGGCAGGCGGCTTTGGCGGCGCTGGCCGCGGGGATCGCCCTCGCCTTGCTGGCCGGGCTGGCGGTGCGCCACCCGACGCCGCGCGTCCTGGGCTGGGCGCTGGCGGTGTCGCTCGCGCTCACCCTGGCCGTTCGGGCGCGGGCGGCGCCTGCGACCCCCGTGTACGCCGCCTCCCAGCAGGTGATCGAGCTGCCCGCGGGCGGCAGGGTGGCGCGGTGGCTGGAGGTGACCCGGCTGCGCGCCCTGCGTCCGGCTGAAGCCGACGTCCGGTGGCACGGGGAGGCGCCGCCGCGGCCCCGCTTCCTGTCGGCCCTGCGGGCGGCGCAGGCCGAGGCAGCCCTGGCCGCCAGCCGCGGCGCTCCGCCCGCGGTGCGGGTGTCGCTGGGGGGCGAGGAGCGGGCGTACGCCCGGCTCGGGTCCTGGCTGCTCCCGGGCGCCTTCGAGGTGACGGCGCAGGGGCGGGAGGTCTCGGTGTTCAACGGCACGGGCGACGACCTGCGGCGGGCCTTCGCCCTGGTGCCGGCCGGGGTCTACCCCCTCCCCGAACTGCCGGCAGGGGAGGCGATCACCATCGACCTCGGTCGGCCCCCGGTGCCCCTGGCGAGGTGGCGCTGGAGCAGCGACGACCCCGACGAGCTGCGGCGGCGCCGTTTGGTGGCGGCGGCGCTGACCGGCCGCGACCTGCACGCCGGCCTGGTGCTGGTGGGGGAAGGGTCGCCCCGGCCAAGCGTGACGTCGGGCGTCGGGGGCGAGCGCGTGGACCCACCGCTGGTCGTGGTCGTGGCGGCCCTCGAGACCCCTTAGCGCCGCTCCAGAAACGACTCCAGCATTCTCGTCGGTCCTCGCCGCGGCGGGCTCGGTCACTCGCGCTCGCGCTCGTGCTCGACCACGACCACGACCACGACGACGACTACGAGCGCGACGTCTCGAGCCCGGTCAGAACATCACCGACAAGGACTGCTGGATCTGTTCCCTGACGCCGACCTAGCGCCGCTCCACCCACTCGCCGTGGCGCAGCCGACCGTCGCCGCCGGCGAGGGTGCGGCGGAGGTTGTCGAGGTACGTCGCCACCAGGCCGCGGTTCTCGCGGGCCACCAGCGCCTCGCCGATCGGGCGCAGCAGCCGGGGCAGGGGGACCGAGATGCAGGTCTCGTTGTGCAGGTGGAGCCGCGCCGAACGCTCGCTCAGCGGCTCGACCCGCCACTCGCCGGACGTCCGCCCGTTCCCCACCCCCTCGACCGACCGCCAGCGAATGACCCGCGCCGCGGGGTCGCGCTCGTAGGTGACGGCGCACACCAGCTGGATCGATACGGGGCCGGCGCCCTTGGGCTCGAAGAACCAGGTGTAGCGCTCGCCCTCCTGCACGACCCGCTGCAAGCTGGGGAAGTGGGCCAAGGACTGCTGAGGGTCCGCCACCAGGGCGTAGGCGTCGTCGGCGGAGGCCGCGACGTCGATCGCCTGCTGCTGGGGGGCGCGGAGCTCGACCATGAGGGCGCGCATGATAGCGGCCCCTGACGGCTCCTTCAGCTGGCTCGCAAGTGGCGGTAGGGAAGGCAGATGGCGCTACCCTGCGTTGGGTCTTGACCCGAGGCGCTGGAGTCAATCAAATGATTGGCCTCAGGATCAATCGATTGATTGGCGCCCAGGAGATCCCCATGACGTCCGCCGTTCCCGTGACCGAGCCGGCCTCCCCTTCGTCCCTCCCCGCCCCCGCCGACTGCGGTCCGGGCCCGATCGACGTGCCCGTCGACGACGCCCGCAACGCGGCGGACCTGCCAGCGGAGGAGGTCGAGCGGCTGGCCGCCGCGCTGCCCCTCGCGTCGCGGTTCGGCCTGGGCGAGGCGCTCACGCCCCTGCAGCGCGCCTTCCTCACCCGCAACGGGTTCATCGTGTTCGGCAACGTGGCGCGGCGCGACGAGCTGCTGGCGATCGACGCCGAGGTGCAGCGGATTCAGGAGCGGTGGCTCGCCGAGGAGCGGCGGAAGGTGTACGGGATCCCGCTGTTCGTGGGCCGCGACCCGGAGGGGAGCCCCTTCGTGCAGCGGTTCGCCTTCACGTCCATGTTCTCCGACGTGGTGCGGGCCTTCGTGCGCGACCGGCGGTTCGACCCGGTGCGCGCGCTGATCGGCGACGACACCCGGGTGGGCGACCAGGAGAAGGACGGGGTGGTGTTCAACCGCAACCTCAACGTGCCCGGCAGCGCCTATCCGCGCCTCGGCTGGCACACCGACGGCTTGCGCGACCTGTTCTACCTCCGCAAGCCGGGCCCCATGCTCAACGTCGGCCTCCACTTCGACCGGGTCACCGCCGCCGACGGCGGGCTGCGGATCATTCCGGGCACCCACCAGCAGAGCTTCTGGGGCATGTGCTTCCACAAGCCGTACTTCGTGGCCCACGCCCCCGACCCGCGCGAAGTGGCGGTCGAGACCTACCCCGGCGACCTCACCGTCCACGACGGGCGGACCTGGCATCGCGTGGAGGCCTCGCCGCACACCGGCTGGGCCAGCCTCCGCCGCACGATGTACGTCCCCTACCTGACCGACGCCTACCAGCCCAAGGGCGAGGACAGCCCCACGCCCCTGTACCACCACCTCGGGCGCGCGCTCCGGTGGGCCCGGGCCCGTCGGGCCGCGCAGTGACCGCGGGTACCCGCGTGGCCGAGGCGGACAGTACCCAGGAGCGGATCCTGTCCGCCGCGATCCAGTGCTTCGCCGAGAAGGGGTTCGCCGGGGCCACCACCCGCACCCTGGCGGGCGAGGCCGGCGTCAACGTCGCCACCTTGGCGTACCACTTCGGCGGCAAGGAGGGCCTGTACGCCGCCTCGATCGACCGGCTGTACGAGCGGCTGCTCGCGATCCAGCCCACGGCGGAGCTGCTCGCTCCGGGCACGCCGGCCGAGCGGCTCGAGCGCGCCGTCCGCTTCGCCTGGCGCTTCGCGCGGGAGCACCGCACCGAGGTGCGCTTGCTCATGCGGCACGTCCTCGAGCACGGCGTCCTCCCCGACCAGGTGCGCGAGGGGTGGACGCAGCGGGTGCTGGAGATCGCCGGCGCGGCCTGGCAGCTCATCGGGCTGCCGCCCGACCCGGGCTGGCGCCTCAAGCTGCTGGCGTTCAACCACGTGCTGGTCCGGTTGGCGATCACCGAGCCCCAGGACCTGGCGCCGTTCCTCGCCGAGGGCCAGGAGCCGGACGCGGCGGTGGAGGAGCACCTCGTGGCGCTGGCGAAGGCGACCCTCGGCCTGACGGATTGAGGCCTGACGGATCGAGCCCGGGGCCCCCCGGGGCGGGTAGGCTGGCCGGGTGCCCCGCGAGCTCGACGTCATCGTGGTCCACTGGCGCACGCCCGCCCTGTGCGCGGCCCTGCTGCGCCAGCTCCAGCCGCTGCGCGCCCGGGGCGCCCGGGTGGTGGTGGTCGACAACGCCTCGGGCGACGGCAGCGCCGAGGCGATCGCGGCCGCCGCCCCGGACGCGGAGCTGATCGCGGCCCCGCGCAACCTCGGCTACGCCGGCGGCGCCAACCTCGGCCTCGCGCGCACCGACCGCCGCTTCGTCTTGCTCCTCAATCCGGACGTGGAGCTGCCCGACCCCAGCGCGCCCGAGCGGCTCCTGGCCACCTGCCGCGGCGACCCGACCTGCGCCGCCGTTGGCCCGGCGCTGGTGTTACCCGACGGGCGGTGGCAGGTCGGCGCCGCGGGCGCCGCGCCTCGCGTCCGCGCGGCGGTGGCGCACTTCCTGTGGCCGGGGGCCCGCGGCGCCCTGTTCGCGTCCCAGCGCCGCCTGGCCGAGCGCGGCCGACCGAGCCAGGTCGGCTGGGTGTGCGGCGCGGCGCTGCTCGCGCGGCGTCGCGCGCTCGAGGCCGTGGGCGGCCTCCCGGCCGAGCGCCTCCTGTACGGGGAAGACCTACGGCTGGGGCCGCTGCTGCGCCGCGCCGGCTATCGCGTGCGCTACGAGCCGCGGGCGCTGATCGTGCACCACCAGGGCGGCGCGCAGGGCGGTGACCCCGGCTCGCGGTGGCTGATCGCCACCCTGGAGGAGGCCGCGCGGGACGCCGGGATCGGGGCGCGCCTGGCGCTGCGGGGGGCAGCCGCGCTGGGTCTCGGCGTCCGGGCCGGACTGGCGGCGGTAGGGCTCGGTCCCCCGGGCGGCGTCCGCCGCGCCCGGCGCCTGTGGCGCGACGCCCGCGCGGCGGCGGCGACCTGGTGACCCGGGTCCTGTTCGTGCACGCCTCGGCGGAGCTGTACGGCTCCGACCGGGCGCTGCTGGCGCTGGTCGACGCCCTGCGGCCGCACGGGGCCCGCGCGACGGTGGTCCTGCCGAGCAGCGGGCCGCTGCGCCCGCGCCTCGAGGCGCTGGGGGCGACGGTGCTGGCCGCGCCGGTGGGCAAGCTGGCGCGCGGCCGCCTGCGGGGCGCCGGCCCCGCCGCCTGGATCCAGGAGAGCTGGCGGGCCCAGCGGGTCCTCGACCGGACGCTCGACCCCGGGGCCTTCGACCTGGTGCACTCCAACACCCTCGCGGTCACGGCCGGCGCCGCTTGGGCGCGGCGGCACCGGCTCCCGCACCTGTGGCACGTCCACGAGCTGATCGAGCGGCCCGCGCCCGCCCGCCGCGCGCTGGCGGCGCTGCTCGCCTGGGGGGCCGACCGGGCGGTGTTCAACTCGGCGGCGACGCGGCGTTGCTGGGTCGCCGCCCGCGCCGACCTCGCCCGGCACGCGGCGGTCGTCCCCTACGGCGTCACGGCACGCCCGGCCTGCGCCGGCGCGGGCGCCGCCCTGCGCGGGCGTCTGGGGATCGGCCCCGAGGCGCCCCTGGTCGCGCTGGTGGGGCGGATCAGCCGCTGGAAGGGTCAGCGCCTGCTGATCGCCGCCGCCGAGCGGGCGGCGGCCCGCGGGCTGCACCAAGCGGTCTTCCTGTTCGTGGGCGGGGCCCCGCCCGGGCAGCCGCAGCACCTGGCGGCCCTCGCCGCGCGGGTCGCCCGCTCGCCCGTGCGGGAGCGCCTGCTGCTGCTGCCGTACGAGGAGGACGTGGGCGCCGTGTGGGACGCCTGCGACGTGGCGGTGGTGCCCTCCACCGACCCCGAGCCGTTCGGGATCGTGGCCGTGGAGGCCATGCTGGCCGAGCGACCGGTGATCGCCGCGGCCCACGGCGGCCTGGCCGAGATCGTGGCGCCGGGCCAGACGGGCCTCCTGGTCCCCCCGCGCGATCCGGACGCGCTGGCGCAGGCGCTGCTCTCGATACTCGCTGAGCCGGAGCGGCGGCAGGCCATGGGCAGGTCGGGGCGAGCGCGCGCCGAGGCTCGCTACGGGCTGGCCCGCTACGGGGCGGCGCTGGCGGGGGAGTACGCCGCCTTGGCGGAACACGCCGCGGGGCTGCCCCGCAGGTAGCGTGCAGCCACGGAGCAGCCAGGGGGCTGGATCCTCCTCGACGCCGTCGGGTCCGGTCGCTATGTCGCCGACGCGGTCCCCGCCGGGCGGTATGCGGCGCTGGCCTACCAGCCTGGCGCCACGACGTGCATCGGGCACGTCGCCGCGCCCGCGTCTGCGCCCGTCGTCCTGGGCTGGCGACCCCACCGAGCTCGCCCCCCTGCCGGTGATGTTCTGACCGGGCTCGCGCGCGCGCGCGCGCGCGCGCTCGGAGTCG
>JAWLGW010000393.1:0-6374 GCA_041690735.1 Planctomycetota bacterium | reverse complement strand
CGGCAACCCGCCATCGCCGACGGTCGTGCCCAGGAGCTCGATCGCGCTGGTGAGCCCCAGCGCCTGGGCCAGGTGGATCGCCCGCAGCCGGCGCTCCCCGGGGTCGGTCTCCTGAAAGGCCTGGACCAGCGCGTCGTCGAGGCCGGCCGGGCGGTGGCGCGCCAGGGCGACCGCCGCCTCGCGCCGGAGCGCCGCGTCGGGCCCGATCGCTGCGGCCAGCAGGAAGGAGGCGTCGCTGGCGGCTGGCTCGGCCCCGAGGTCGAGGCAGGCGGCGATCATGCCGCAGCGCTCCGCGAGGGTCAGCTCCGGCGCCGCTTCGGCCTCGGCCCGCCGCAGCGCGGCCGCGGTGCCCTCCACGCTGCGCGCGCTCAGCCGGGGGGCGAGCGCCGCCTTGGCGCGGGAGGGCACGTCGCTGGCGTGGAGCAGCTGCCGGGCCGCCCGCGGGAGGGCGCCCGCCTCCTGCAGGCCGCCCAGCGCCTGCTCGAGCAGCGCCTGGTCGACCGGCTCGGTGCGCAGCAGCAGGCGCCCCACGATCCCCGCCACTTGCCGGTGCTCGCCTCGGCGGGCCAGCGCCTCGAGGGCGGCCGCCCGCAGGTCGCCTGCTTCCGTCGGTCGCAGGGCGAGCCCGGTCAGGAGCCCCACCTCCTCGATCGCGCCGCGGGCGCCGATCCACCGGATGGCCCCCGCCCGGGCGTCCGCATCCAGCAGCGGATCGCTCGCCAGCTCCGTCAGGGCCGCGAGCTGGGCGCGGTCGAGCGCGGGCGCGCCGGGGACCTCGCGCTCGCTCAGCTGCGTGAGGAGGAGCGCCCGCTGGCGGATCCGCGCCGCGGCCTGGCGGGCGCTCGCCGCCAGCGGCGGCGGAGCGGACCGAGACAGCGCCTGCAGGGCGGCGGCCACCGGCTGCGTGTCGGCGGCCACCTCCAGCACCCGGAGGGCCCCCAGCCTCGCGTCCTCGGGCTGCTCGGCGGCGCGGGCGATCGCCAGCGTGGCCTCGACCAGATCGGGCCGTCGTCGCCGCCACTCGAGGAGATCGTCCCGGTCGCGCCGCACGCCTGCGTCCAGAGACCCCAGCCAGGAGACCAGGTCACCGGCCGGTTCGGCGAGGACGGCCCCCGCCAGGGCCAACCAGGCCGCGATCGCCACCGCGCTCCACCGCTCGGGCATGGCCTCACACGATACCCCACGGGGGCGTCCGGCCCTGCCCCTGAACCGATCAGCGGGATAGGATGCGCGCCATGCCGGCGCCCCCAGACTCCGACCTGCGGCTCGGTCAGATCGCTGTCCGCATGGGACTGGTCGCGGCCCGCGACCTCCCCGCGCTGCTGCAGGAGGCGCGCTCGGGGCACACCACCGAGAGCGCGGGGCGGGCGACGTCGCTGGCGCAGGTCCTGCTGCGGCGGCGGCTGGTCTCGGTCTCCGACTACCTGTACATGGCGCGCCAGGCGCGCGACGAGGCCGAAACCGAGGCGGCGGCGCAGGCGCAGGCCCAGGAGCTCGCCGGCGCGCTCGACCACCTCGAGGTCGCCCTCGACCGCTACGAGTCGGGCGAGCTCGACGCCGACTCCTTCGAGCAGCTGCTCGGCGCCTCCAGCGAGCCGCTGGAGCGGCCGGCGGACGTGCGCCAGCGGCTGGGGCATTACGAGCTGATCGACGAGGTGGCGCGGGGCGGCATGGGGATCGTGTACCGGGCGCGCGACACCCGCAGCGGTGAGGTGCTGGCGCTCAAGGTCATGATCGAGGCCGACGACGACGAGGTGCGGCTGCAGCGATTCGAGCGGGAGGCGCAGCTGGCGGCCTGCCTCGACCACCCCAACATCGTGCGGATCCACGACGCGGGTCGGGTCGAGGGCATGCCCTACTTCACGATGGACCTCGTCGACGGCGACAGCCTCGACGACCTGCTCGAGCGATCGGAGGGCCTGCCGCGCGACCTCGCCCTCCGGGCGCTGGCGCAGACCGCCCTCGCCATGGAGCACGCCCACGCCCGGGGGATCGTGCACCGCGACCTCAAGCCGGGGAACATCCTCATCGAGCGCCGCACCGGCACCGCGCGCGTCACCGACTTCGGCCTGGCGCGTGACCTGCAGCGGGGGACGCGCCTCACGCAGATCGGGCAGGCCGTGGGGACGCCGTACTACATGGCGCCCGAGCAGGTGCGGGGGGAGCGAGACGTCGACGGGCGGTGCGACGTCTACGCCCTGGGGGTGATCCTGTACGAGGTGCTCACCGGCGACGTGCCGTTCGACGCGGACTCGCCCCTGTCCCTGTTCAAGAAGATCGACCGGGAGCAGCCGGTGCTGCCCCTCGACCCGGCCCGCGGGATCGACGAGCGGATCCACAAGATCGCCATGCGGGCCCTGGAGAAGAACCGCGAGCAGCGCTACGGCCGGGCGACCTTGCTGGCCGAGGACCTGGAGCGCTACCTGCGCGGCGAGGAGCCGCGGGCGCTCCCCCACGACTGGCGCGGGAGCCTGCGGCGCCGGCTGGTCGGGGCGCGCGGGCGCGTCCTGCTGGTGGCCCTGGCCGGCCTCGCCCTGGTCGTGGTGGCGGTGGCCGTCGGGATCGGCGTCGACCGCCTCCGGATCCGGAGGCTGCGCGACGAGGGCGAGCGCCAGGCGATCGACGCGATCGCGCGGGCGGACCTCCTGCGGCAGCGGGCCCGGGAGCGGCTCACCGCGGACGACGCGGCCGGCGCGCGGGACGAGGCCCAGAGCGCCCTCGCCGCCCTGGCCGCCGCGACCGATCTGCTGGCGGACGCGGGGCCGCGGGGAGCAGCGGCGCGCGGCGCCTTCGAGGCCCGCGAGGGCGAGGCGCTGCGCGCGGCGCTCAAGGGCCTCCTGGCGCGCGCCTGGCTGGCGCAGCCGGGCGAGACCTTGCCGCACGACGCCCTGGTGGCGCTCCAGGAGGCGGTGGCGGCGCAGCCGCGCGACGTCGAGCTGCGCTTGACCCTGGCTCGCGCCCTGCGCCGGCGGGGCGACCTGGCGCGGGCGGTGCAGGCCCTCGATCGGGCCCTCGACGTCGAGCCGACGCACTTCGAGGGGCTCATCCTGCGGGGCGAGCTGCTGCTCGAGCTCGGCTTGCATCAGCGCGCGCACTCGGACCTCTTGAGCGCGCTGCTGCGGCAGCCCGACAGCGTCCAGGCGTTGATCCTGCGGTCGCGGGCGCTCACGCGTCAGGGGCGCCTCGACTCCGCCGCGGCGGATGCCACCAACGCCCGCGAGCTGGCTCCAGGCCACGCGGCTGCGCACGTGGCCTGCGGCGACGTCGCGCGGGCGCAGGGGGCGCTGGCGGAGGCGCTGAGCTCCTATCGCACGGCGGCCGCGCTCGCGCCGGCGGACCCCACCCCTCTGCTGCGGCGGGCGGACCTGCTCGCGGCGCGCGGCTCGTTCGAGGAGGCCCTGGAGGCCTACGCCGCGGCCGAGGCGCTCTGCGCGGGCGCCCAGGCGTTGATGGCCCGCGCGAGCAGCCTCGCCCGCCTGTTCCAGCTCGAGGCTGCCGCGCGCCTCCTCAGCGACGCCGCGAAGGACGGCGACGGCGGCGCGCGCGCGGCGGTCCTGACCGCGCTCGGCGTGGTGCGGCTGGCGCAGGGCGAGGAGATGGGGGCGCGTGAGGCGCTCTCGGAGGCCGCGGTCGCAGACCCGACGACCGCCCTGCCGCGCCTGTGGTTGGCCCGCCGCGCCCTCGCCCACGACCAGGGGCACGAGGCGGCGCGCCGGCTGCTGGGCGAGGTCGAGGCGCGCGGCCCCCACGCCTCGGCCCTGCTCACCCTCGAGTCGCGGCTGGTCCTGGCCAGCGGGCAGCCCGAGCGGGCGGTGGCGCTGGCGGAGCAAGGCCTGGCGGCGGTGACCGACGGCGCCGACGCCCGCGCGCGCCGGGCGCTGGCCGCGGCGCGGCGCGCGACGGGCGGCGAGCCGGCGCCCCTCACCTTCGAGGCGGCCTGGGAGGCTGCGGCGCGGGGGCCCGAGCTCGAGGCGGAGCTGCTGCGACAGGCGCTGGAGCTGCTGCCGTTCGCCAGCCGCCGCCTGGGCACGATCCAGCGCGAGGCGGAGGCGCGGCTGCGCGCCGTGCTGCGGCTCGATCCGGATCGCACCCGGGCGCGCGCCGCGCTGGGCCGCCTGTTCCTGGCGCGCGGACAGCTGGAGGACGCGTGGAGCGAGCTGCGGCGGGCCTCCCGCGAGGACCCCTTCCGGCCGGAGATCGCTCGCGACCTGGGGCAGGTGGCGCTGCGGCTCCGGAGGAGCGAGGAGCTGGCGTTTGCGCTGGCGGCGACGCGGCGCGCCCTGGAAGCACACGGCGCCACCCTGGACCTGCTCCTGCTGCAGGCGGACTGTCAGTCGGCGCTGGCGCAGGAGGGCGACGCCCTGCTGACCCTGGAGCGGGCGGCCAACCTGGCGGTGGACTCGCTGGCGGTGCACGAGCGGCGAGCGCGGGCGCTGGAGAAGCTGGGGAAGGAGACGGCCCTGCGGCTGACGAAGGTGCGCATCGATCAGCTCGGGCGCGAGCGAGACCAGCGCCGCGCCGCCCTGTTCGGGGAGGCGCAGGGCCTCGAGGCGACGGACCCCCAGCAGGCGCTGGAGCTGGCCCGCGAGGCGCTCACCCTCAGCGACGCCGGCCGTCACAACGACCACGCGATGGTCGCCCGGTTCGTCGCCAGCCTGGAGCGGCGGCCGGAGACGCGCCTGACGGTGTTGGCGCCCACGCTGACGGGCCTCGGCTGGGAGGCGATCGATCGCGCGGACCCGGTGTTGGCGCAGGTGTGGTCCCGTCCGCTGTCGCAGGAGGGGCGCCGCTCCTTGCTGCTGCGGGCCCGGGACGGAGGTCCCGCCGACGCCCTGGCCCAGGCGTTGGCGGGGCTGTACGACGGCCTGGCCGGGAGCCCGGACGAGGAGTGGCTCGCGGCCTGTCTGGCGCCGGCGGTGGCGGCGCGCGCCGCCGTCCCGGCCGCCCTGGCGGCGCACCTGGCGCGGGCGTACCTGCGGGTCCGCGCGGGCGACGCCGCCCGCGGCCTGCGCGAGGCGCTCGCGATCCAGGAGGTGGGTCAGGACTCGGCGCTGTACCAGTTCGTGCTGGCCGAGGCGGCCGCCGCCTGCGGGCGAGACGAGACCCGCGACACGGCGCTGGAGCGGGCGCGCGACCGCCTGCCGCGCGTCGACGAGCGGCGGCAGGCGTCGCGCTTCTTGCGCTGAGCCCGTGTCAGCTCAGGGGTAGCGGACGATCGGCACGCGGCCCTCGCTGTCGCGCAGCAGCGAGCCGGGCAGCAGGCCCCGCCGCTCGCCCAACAGCAGGAGCGGGGGTCCTGCCGACCACCAGGCGGGGGAGATTCGCCCCGCCTCCTGGAGGTGGCCCAGCGGCAGGGTGACGGGGAGGCTTCGGCGCTCGAGCCGACCTGCGGGCGATGGAGGCGGCTACGGCTGAGCGCTGATCAGTCCACGCGCCAGGCAGCCCGCGGGTCCTGGCCGAGGAGCGCCAGCGCCTCCCCCGCCAGCATGAGCGAGCCCGTCACCAGCACCGGCGCCCCCGCCTCGGTCGCTTGCTGACGGGCCTGGGTCAGCGCCTCGCGCGCGTCGCGCGCCACCGTCACCGCGAGGCCGCGGGCACGCAGCGGGGCGGCGACCGCCTCGGCGTGGAAGGCGCGCGGGTGGCGAGGCGCGCAGGTCACGACGGAGCGGGCGATGGGCGCCAGGGCTCCCACTACACCCTCGAGGTCCTTGTCGCCGAGCAGGCCCAGCACCACGATCGGGCGGGCGTCACCGAATGCCTCCCGGTAGGTCGCCCGCAGGGCCTCGGCCGAGGCGACGTCGTGCGCGCCGTCGATCACGATCGGCGGCGACCCCGGGAGCACGTCGAACCGTCCCCGCCACCGCAGGCGGCTGAACCCGCGCGCCAACCCCGCGGTCAGGTCGCGGCCCATGCTGTTCCCGAGCAGCACCACCGCGCCCGCGGCGAGCGCCAGGTCCTCGCGCAGCGCCGCGCCGGGGCCGGGCGCGCGGATCGTGAGGGCCCCCGCCGGGGTGACGACCGACAGCGTGCCGGGGCCCGCGGGCGTGGTCTCGATCCGGACCTCGCGGCCCGCGAGCCACAGCGGGACCCCCAGCTCCGCCGCCCGCTCCTCGATCGCGGCGCGCGCGGCGGGATGTCCCGGGGCCGCCACCGCGGGCACGCCGGCGGTCAGGATCCCCGCCTTCTCGCGGGCGATCGTCCCCTCGTCGGGGCCGAGCAGGGCGGTGTGGTCGCGCCCGATCCGGGTGATCACCGACACGGCGGCCTCGACCACCCGCGTGGCGTCGAGGCGACCGCCCAGGCCGACCTCGACCACCGCCACCTCGACCTCGGCCCGGCGGAAGACCTCCAGGGCGATGGCCGTGATCAGCTCG
>JAWLGW010000392.1:0-6376 GCA_041690735.1 Planctomycetota bacterium | reverse complement strand
CGTACCTGATCCTGCGCCAGCGGGACACGGTGGGGCTCACGACCTTCGACGAGGAGATCCGCACGCACGTGCCGCCGGCGTCGAACCCCTCGCACCGAAACATGATCGTCAAGGCGCTCACCGAGATCGAGCCGGCGCGCCGCACCAGCCTGGGGCCGGTGCTGCACCAGCTGGCCGACCGGGCGACCCGCAAGGGGCTGATCATCCTGATCAGCGACCTCCTCGACGAGCCGGCGGCGGTCCTGTCGGGGCTGCGCCACTTCCGCCACCGGCGCCACGAGGTGATCGTGTTCCACGTCCTCGACCACGCCGAGCGGACCTTCCCCTTCTCCTCCATGACCAAGTTCCGCGGCCTGGAGGCGCTGGGCGACGTCACCTGCGACCCGGGCGCGCTGCGGCAGGCGTACCTCGAGGAGCTGGAGGGCTACATCGGAGAGCTGCGTCACGGCTGCCGGGCCGATCGGGTGGACTACGTCCCGCTCGACACCTCCATGCCGCTCGACGTGGCCCTCACCTCCTACCTGGCCACCCGCGCCGGGAAGAAGCTGAGCTGAGGTCGCCGTGGAGGCACTGAGCAGGCTGTTCGTCAACCCGGCCATGCTGCTGGGCGCGCTCGCGATCGCGGCGCCGATCATCATCTTCCTGCTCACGCGCTTCCGGCACCGGACCGTCGACTGGGCGGCGGTGGTGTTCCTGCAGCGGGCCATGCGCCGCCAGCAGCGGCGCCTGCGGGTGGAGAACCTGCTGCTGCTGCTGCTGCGCTGCCTGCTGCTGATCCTGTTCGCCGCGGCGCTGGCCCGCCCCCGCATGGTGGGCGAGGTGCTCACCAACCAGGAGGACGCGGCCCGCAACGTGGTGCTGCTGGTCGACACCTCCTACTCGACCGGCTACCAGGCGGGCTCCGACGACGACGAGACGGTCTACGCCCGCGCCCTCCGCTCGGCCAAGGACATCGTGGCGGGGCTGCGCCCGGGGGACCGGATCAACGTTGTCCCCTTCGACGAGACGGCCCGTCCGCTGTACGCCAAGCCGCGCCAGCTCAACGAGCGGGTCCGGCAGGAGGTCCTGCAGGACCTCGACGACGCCCCCGAGATCCAGCGCTCGGAGCGGGGCACCGACTTCGCGGCGGCGATCCACGCCCTGCCGCGGGTCCTGCGCCTGTTCGACTTCGACGCCAGCGGCCGCCCGCCCCCCGAGGGGGCCCCGCCCGGCGAGAAGACCGTGTTCGTGCTGACCGACGCCCAGCGCACCGGGTTCCTCGACGCCAGCGGACAGCCCCTCGACCGGACCCTCAGCGGGGCGGTCGAGGAGGTCAAGCGCCTGGCGGGCCACCTGGTGCTGCTCGACTGCGGGCCGCAGGAGCGCGAGCGCAAGAACGCGTCGGTGGTGCGCCTGGGCACCCGCGAGGCGGTGGTGGGTCAGGACCTGCCGTGCCACGTGGAGGCGACGCTGAAGAACTGGTCGGCCGTGCCGATCGACAACCTGGTGGTGCGCTACTTCGTCGACCGCCCCCACGTCGGCGACCAGGAGCAGCAGCCGCAGAAGACGATCACCGTGAACCTCGGCCCGGGCGAGGAGCTCACCTGCGAGCCGCTCCGCTACGTGTTCACCGAAGCCGGCCTCCACCACGTGCGGGTCGTGGTCGAGTCGGACGCGCTGGTGCTCGACAACGAGCGGGCGCTGGTGGTCGACGTGCGGGAGCAGGTCAAGGTCCTGCTCGTGGACGGCGAGCCCTCGCGCGAGCGGTGGGAGAGCGAGACCGACTTCATCTCCGAGGTGCTGGCCCTCTCGGAGCACCCCGACCTGAGCGAGCGCGGCCTGCTGCGCCCGGAGGTGGTCGACGAGGCCTCGTTGACGTCGCGTGACCTCGCGGAGTACGACGCGGTGTTCGTGTCGAACGTGGTGGCGCCGAGCGACGAGTCGGCCGCGGCCCTGGAGCGGTACGCCCGCGGCGGCGGCTCGGTGATCTTCACCCTGGGCGCCCTGGTCGACGCCGAGGCCTACAACGACGTCCTGTGGCGCGACGGCCTGGGGCCGCTCCCTTGCCGGCTGATCGAGCCGCGGGGGGGGACGCGCGCCGAGGCCGCCACCGACGAGGACGCCCCGGCCTGGGTCATGACCCTGGGGGAGGCCGAGGGCCACCCGGTCGCCCTGTTCGGCGAGGAGGAGATGCTGGGCTGGCTGCGCTCGCCCACGATCTTCGGCTTCTACGAGGTGGAGCTGCCCGCCAGGCGCGCTGAGGGCGCGGACGAGCTGCCGCGGGCGACGGTGCCCCTGCAGGTGATCGCCAAGCCCGCCGACGACGCGCCCGATCAGGTGCGGCCCGGCGACGGGGGCGCCCTGGCCCGCCCCCTCCTGGTGGAGCGCTCCTTCGGTCGAGGCCGCGTGGTGGCCTGGCTGTCGACGGTCGACTACGCCTGGAACAACTGCGTGCTGTACGACGGCTTCTACCTGCCGTTCTGGCGCGAGCTGGTGCTCCACCTGGCAAACCGCACGCGGCCGCCCGTCAACCTGGCCCTGGGCGGCCGCTACGAGCGGACCCTCTCCGCCAGCGAGTACGCGGCCGACGTCACCGTCGCCACCCCCGACGACCGGCGCGAGGGCGTGGCCCTCGAGCGGGTGGCCGGGCGCGACATGTACCGCCTCACCTACCCCGGCGACGACGAGCGGGGCGGGCTCCAGCACTCGGGCCTGTACTCGGTGAGCCGCAGCGGCCTGGCCGGCGGCGGCGAGGCGCGGACCGACTACTTCTCGGTGGGCCTCGACACCGACGAGGGCGACCTGGCCCGCTTCTCGGCCGACGAGATGGAGCAGGCGCTCGGGCTGTCGGTCCAGGCGATCAAGCCCGAGGGCGCGCGCGAGGCGCTGCAGAGCGAGGGGTCGGTGGGCGGCAGCCACGAGTACTGGCGGCAGGCCATGGCCGCGGTGATCGCGCTGTTGGTGCTGGAGTCGCTCCTGGCGGCCCTGTTCGGGAGGCGGCGCCGATGATGCCCCTGTTCCTCCGGCTGGCGCAGGGCGCCCCCACCGAGGTCACGCAGATCGACTGGCCCCACGCGCCCGAGGCCTGGCAGGTGTTCCTGATCATGGCCCTGGTCGCGGCGTTCGCGACGGCCTGCTACCTCCTCGAGGGGGGCGAGCAGCGCAAGGCGCTCAAGGTCCCGCTGGCGCTGGTGCGGGCCACCCTGATCGTGCTGGCGGTGGGCATCCTGTTCCGGCCGCTGCAGAGCAAGGAGCTGGTCGAGGTCAAGCACGGGCACGTGGTGCTGGCGGTCGACACCTCGCGCTCCATGGCCTTCGAGGACCGGGAGAAGGACGACGGGCTGCGGACCTCGATCAGCGAGGCGCTGGGGGTCTCGCCCGACCGGCTGCGCCAGCTCGACCGGCTGGAGCGGGTGAAGGCCGCCCTGCGCAAGGACGGCGGCGCCTTCATGCGGCGCCTGGCCGAGCGGAACCGGGTCCGGCTGTACACCTTCGACTCGACCCGCAAGCGGCTGGCGGACGTCGACAAGGGGGCCACCGAGGCGCAGCCCGACGCCCGGCCCGAGGAGGGCGCGCCGCGGCCCCGGGGCGACACGGTGGACGGCGCCCTGGCCAGCCTGGAGGGCGTCAGCGCCGACGGGCCGAGCACCGCGCTGGGCGACTCGCTCCAGCGGATCCTGACCGACATGCGCAGCGAGCGGGTGGCGGCGGTGGTCCTGCTCACCGACGGCCGCAGCAACGGGGGCAGCCTGGCGCCCGAGGCGGTGGCCGGGCGGTTCAAGCGCAAGAACGTGCCGATCTTCGCCGTCGGCGTGGGCGACCCCGAGCCGCCGCGCGACCTGGCGGTGGACGACTTCCGGGCCCCCGACGTGAGCCTGGCGGGTGACGTGCTGCGCGGCTCGCTGCGGGTGCGGGCCCAGGGGTACGACGCGCCTCGCCGGGTCGTGGTCCGGGTGAGCCTCGGCGACGCCAAGGTGG
Organism: Planctomycetota bacterium; assembly: GCA_041690735.1. Classification (GTDB taxonomy): domain Bacteria; phylum Planctomycetota; class J058; order J058; family J058; genus JAWLGW01. The sequence continues at coordinate 2,419 of JAWLGW010000392.1, read as the reverse complement.
CCGAGGAGACGGTCGAGGTCGGGGGCGAGCGCCCCGAGGCCGAGGTCAACTTCAGCACCAAGGTGGGGCGCCCCGGCGAGTACTCGCTCGAGGCCGAGGTCGAGGCCGACCCCGACGAGCTGACCGCCGAGAACAACCGCGCCGCTCGGCGGGTGCGGGTGATCGACGAGCGGATCCGCGTCCTGTACGTGGAGGGCTACCCGCGGTGGGAGTACCGCTACCTCAAGAACGCCCTGGTCCGCGACCGGCACATGGAGGTGCAGTGCCTCCTGCTGTCGGCCGACCCCGGCTTCGTGCAGGAGTCGAGCCCCGGCGTGACGCCGCTCACGCAGCTCCCCTCCCCCGAGGAGCTGCTCAAGTACCACGTGATCGTGCTGGGCGACGTCGACCCCGAGGCGAAGGACCGGGCCGGGCGGCCGGTGTTCTACGACGGCGCGCTGGAGACGATCCGCGAGCTGGTCAAGGACCGCGGCGGCGGCCTCCTCATGCTGTCGGGCGAGCAGTCGGCCCCGCGCCGCTACGCCCAGACGCCGCTGGCCGACGTGCTGCCGGTGGTGATCGACGAGCAGGCCCCGCTGCGGCGCGACTACAGCCAGGCCTGGCGGCCGCGCCTGACCCGCGAGGGGCGCGAGTCGGCCCTGCTGCGGCTCGAGCCCGACGAGGACCGCAACCGCGAGCTGTGGGACGCCAAGCTGCAGGACCTGTACTGGTTCGCGCAGGTGCTGCGGCCCAAGCCGCAGGCCCACGTGCTGGCGGTGCACCCGATCCACCGCAACCAGCACGGCAACCTGCCGCTGTTCGCGTGGCACCGCTACGGCGGCGGCACCTCCTTCTGGCTGGGGATCGACGAGACCTGGCGGTGGCGGGCCGAGGTGGGGGACAAGTACCCCTACCGGTTCTACGGGCAGATCATCCGCTTCCTGTCCCTGCAGAGCTTCACCCGCTCCAAGCGGTTCTTCATCACCACCGATCGCACCGAGTACGACGTGGGCGACGAGGTCCGCGTGCGGGCCGAGGTGCGCGACGAGGCGGCGCTGGCGGCCGGCCCCCAGGGCAAGCAGCCGATCCAGCTGGAGCGCCCTGACGGCGGCAGCGAGACCCTGGTCCTGAGCGCGGTGGAGGGGGACCCCGGCAAGTTCGAGGGCACCTACAAGCCGATCCTCACCGGCTCCTTCCGCCTGCACGTCGAGCCCGGCGAGCGGTTCGGCGCCGACGAGGTCGCCTCGCGGGTGTTCGAGGTGGAGCTGCCCCGGCTGGAGCTGCAGGAGCCCCGCATGGACCAGGTCGGCCTGGAGCGGATCGCCGAGGCCTCGGGGGGGCGCTTCATGCGCCTGGACGGGCTGAGCGAGATCCCCGAAGGCCTCCCCGAGCTCTCCGAGCCGATCCTGGTCGGCCGCTCCGAGACCGAGCTGTGGGACCGCCCCTGGGTGTTCATGCTGTTCTTCGGCCTGATCCTGGTGGAGTGGATCGGCCGCAAGGTCGCGCGGCTGCTGTAGCGCGCTCCAGCGCTGGTGTGAGGAGCCCGCTGTCGCCAGAGGTCAGGCTGCGCTAGAGCGCGCCACAGCAGCCTATGGGGGCGGGACGGTCCAACTGCCCCTCCTCGCGCAGGACGTTCACTTGGGCGTGGCGAGAGCGGGTCGAGCTGCGCGAGGCGGACGGCTGGCGCGGGCGCGTCGCGGCTTCGCATTTACTTGAGCAGGGTCAAGGGCTCGGGCGAGCGCGTCAGGACTTCGGGCGCCGGGGGGACCGGTGGGGTCGGGCGGAGCCTCGTGGACTCGCGCCGGAGACCGCCGTGGAGGGCATCCTCTGCCGAGGGAGGTCCCATGCAGTTCGCGAAGCACCCGGTGAATCCGCGCGCCGTCCGCCTCAACGAGGTCCTCGAGGAGACGGCCAACGCCCTGGTGCGGCGGTGGGACGGGGGCCTGGCGCGGCTCGGCCTGGGGGGGCGCAAGGCGCCTTACGACGATCACACCTACGAGTTCAAGGGCGGCCCCAGCGATACGCTCCGCCGCGCCCACTACGACAAGAGCCTCCGCTTGCTGTGGAAGGCCGAAGAGACGGCGCCTCACCTGGGTTTCCGCGACTGCAGCGAGGCCGAGCGCGCGCTCATGGACATGGCGACGCGCGCCCTGACCGACGAGGAGCGGGCGGAGCGGGCCCGCATGAGCCTGCCCGAGTACAAGGCGCTCCTCGACCGGGAGTACACGCGGCGCGAGAAGGAGGCGATCGTCAACGTCCTGTCGGCGATCGGTCACGGCGAGGCCTACGCCTGGCTCGTCTCCGCCGAGCTCCTCAGCGTGGTCCAGAGCACGGGCGCGCGCGCGGCGCTCACCATGCAGGTGGTCGAGGAGGCGAAGCACTTCGTGGTCTTGCGCGAGCTGCTGCAGGCCTTCGACGTGCCCATCCCGCGGCAGTCGGT
>JAWLGW010000391.1:0-6386 GCA_041690735.1 Planctomycetota bacterium | reverse complement strand
CGGGCGGCCCGGCGGGCCCGCGCCGGCGGGCCCGCCGTCGTTTGGGGCGTCGCGGAGCGACGGCCGATCGGGGGTGCGCGCCTCGACCCGGCGCACGCGCGCGGCTCGCCGCGCCGGCCGCCGGCGCCGTGCGTCGACGGGATCGGATCGGCCGGGGACCCGACGGGCCCCCGGCCCACGGGAGACTGGCGTAACTCATGGCACAGCTTTATATTGTCAGCACACCCATAGGCAATCTCGGCGACATCACGTACCGTGCGGTCGCCGTGCTCGGCGAGGTCGACCGAATCCTCGCGGAGGACACCCGCCGGACCTCGATCCTGCTGCGACATTACGGCATCACGACGCCGCTCACATCGGCGCACGCCCACAACGAAGCGGCGAGGGCGGCGCAATTGGTGGAGTGGCTGGATGCGGGCGAGGACGTGGCGATCGTGTCGGATGCGGGCACGCCGCTGATCTCGGACCCTGGCGCACGGATCGTGCAGAGGGTCGTGGAGTCCGGCCACCCGGTGGTACCGGTGCCCGGGCCGTCGGCCGTGCTCGCGGCGCTGGTCGCGTCGGGGATCGAACCGGAGCCGTTCACGTTCTACGGTTTCTCGCCCCGGAGCGGCAGGGCGCGAGGCGAGCGGCTCGCCGAGATCGCGGCGCTCCGGCACGCCGCGGTCCTCTACGAGGCACCGGGTCGGGTGGCGACGCTGCTCCGGGACCTGGCCGACCGCTGCGGCGGCGATCGACGTGTGGCGGTGGCGCGCGAACTGACCAAGGTACACGAGGCGTTCTTCCGCGGAACAATGGCGGAGGCCGTCGCCTATTACGACCGGGAGCCGCCCCGTGGGGAGGTCGTGGTGGTGGTCGCGGGGGGGGAGGCCGGTGCCGAGGAGGGCGCCGACGTCGAGGCACGGGCGAGGGCGCTGGGTCGGGAGCTGCTGGCGGAGGGGCGTCGGCCGAGCGCGGTGGCCCGGGAGGTGGCCGGGCGGCTCGGCCTGCCCCGGAATCGGGCGTACGAGATCGTGCTCTCCCTGGCGGGAGGGAGCGAAGGAGATTCGAGTTGATGTCGTTGCTGTTCGGCGTGCTCCTCCATCTTCTGGCCCCCGGCGTTCCCCCGGCGTCGGAGCCGGACCTGACGATCGCGCAGCTCCAGTACGGCGGGGGCGGCGACTGGTACGCGAACCCTTCGGGGCTGCCGAACCTGCTACGGGCGATCCGCGAGCGAACGGGGCTCCCGGTCTCCGACCGCCCCGCGAAGGTTCAGCTGACGGACGCGGCGCTCTGGACGTACCCGTACCTCTACATGACGGGCCACGGCAACGTGCGCTTCACCGGCGAGGAGGCGGAGCTCCTCCGCCGGTACCTGCTGGCGGGCGGGTTCCTGCACGTCGACGACAACTACGGACTCGACGAGAGCTTCCGGCGCGAGATCAAGCGGGTGTTCCCGGATAAGGACCTGGTCGAGATCCCGGCGGACCACCCGATCTACCACTCCCTGTACGCCTTCCCCGAGGGTCTACCGAAGGTCCACGAGCACGATGGCAAGCCGGCGCAGGGCTTCGGGATCTTCCACGAAGGGCGACTGATCCTCTTCTACAGCTACGAGTCCGACCTGGGGAACGGTTGGGAGGATCCGGACGTACACGGCGACCCGCCGGAGGCGCGGGAAGCGGCGTTACGCATGGGAATCAACCTGTTTCTCTACGCCCTGGCACAGGTGACGAGATGAGTCCGGCGGGACAACGGCTCTGGAGTCTGGTCGACGCCGCGAAGCGGCAGATCCGACGGGACGGCATGCTCGCCGTCGGCGGCGCGACGGCGGCGGCGATCCCGGTAGCCTTGATGGTGGCGTGGGCGGTGTGCAGCGGGCGTTGGTGGCGTGCGCCGAGTCCCGCGCCGCTCGCGGTGCTGCTCCTTGCGTTCTCGGGTGCGTGCATTGTGGCGGTGCGGGTGGTCCGGCGGTGGGTCCGCGGGATCGACGAGCGGGTGGTCGCGGCGGCGGCGGAGGCGAGGAACGGCCTGCCGCCCGGGAGCGTGCGCGGGGTCCTTGAACTGAGCCGCGCACTTCCGGCGGGGACCTCTCCCGCGCTCTTCCAGCGAGCGGAGTCGGAGCTGGCGGTGCGGTTCGCGGGGGCGAGCGCGTGGGACCTCGCGGGGGCGGTCGGCGAGGAGGCGCGGGTGCGACGTCGGCGCATCCTGGTTGCGTTCGCGGGGCTGAGCGCGGTGACGGCGGCACTCGGGTTCCTCTCGCCGGACCGGTCGCGCACCGGCTGGGCTCCTCTCCTGCACCCGATTGCGCACCTGTCCCCGCCGCCGCTGCCGGCGCTGGTGGTCGAGCCGGGCGATGCCGACGTTCCGCGGGGCGGCGCGCTCGGGATCGGAATCGCGGCGCCGGGGCGGAGGGAGGTCGTCGTGCGCTGGCGGGCTGCCGGCGATGTCCCGCGGCAGCTGCGGCTCGAGGTGACGGCGGACCACACGGAGACGACGATCGAGCGGGTCGACGCGCCGCTCGAGTACTGGGTGGTCGCGCCGGACGGCGCCGTGAGCGACACCTTCCGTGTGACGCCGGTCGATCCTCTGCTCCTGTCGGACCTCGTCGTGGATGTCGTTTATCCCGGATACCTGGGTCGGGAGCCGGAGCGCTTCGAAGGGGACGTACCGCCGCTGGAAGTTCCGGCAGGGACGGGATTGACGGTCCGGGGCCGGGCGACGCGACGGCTCGGGGAGGCGGTGTTGCAGCGTGGGGATGGCGCGTCGAGGGTCCCCCTCGAGGTGACGGCCGACCGGTTCGTCGGCCGGTGGACGCCGCGGGCGAGCGGCGTCTACCACTGGCATCTCACCGACCTGGCGGGGGGCGGGTTGGCGTCGATGCCCCCCCCGTTGGAGCTCAGCATCGTCGAGGATGGCGCGCCTTCGGTCGAGATCACGTTTCCGGGCGTCGACACGTTGCTCGGCCCTGCGATGCAGCAGATCGTGGTCGCCGACGCCCGTGACGACTACGGCCTCGTGGATGCCCGACTTGTGAGCTGGCGGGTGAGCGTGCTCGGCGGACGCGAGGAGCCGGTGGAGGAGCGTCTCTCCCTCGAAGGCGATGCGGACCGGGCGATCGTGCGAGGCGTCCTCGATGCGACGGGGCGGGGGCTGCTTCCGGGAGATGAGATCCACTATCAGGTCCGGGTCACGGACAACTCTCCCCGGCGCCAGGTCGCGGTTTCCCGGACCTATGCGCTCCGGCTCCCCGGGTTGACCGAGCTGCGGGAGCATGCGGAGGACCAGACCGAGGCGATGGTCGCCGACGCCGAGGCGCTGACCCGGTCGGCGCAGGAGCTCGAACGATCCACGCGCGAGCTGGCGCGGCGGTCCGCGCATTCGCGGCGGGGCGGCGCGTCGGCATCGGCTCAGCGTCCGGGTCGACCCGGCGGCTCGGGCCGCGGCGAGTCGGGCGGGCAGGAGAACCTGGGCTACCAGGAGGTCGAGCAGGCACGGCAGCTCCTCGACCGCCAGGCGTCGATGGTGGGACGTGTCGAGGAGATGCGCGAGCGTACCGCCGCGCTCGAGCGCGCGATGCAGGAGGCGGGGCTCCAGGATCCGGCGCTCCAGGAGCGGCTGCGCGAGATCCGCGAACTCTACGACCAGATCCTGACGCCGGAGTTCAAGGAGCAGATGGCGGAGCTGCGCAACTCGCTCGAGCCGATGGACCCCGAGGAGGTCCAGCGGGCACTCGAGCAGCTCGCGCAGCGGCAGGCCGAGTTCCGTCAGCAGGTCGAGCAGAGCCTCGAGCTGCTCCGGCGGGCGGCCGCGGAGCAGGAGATGAACGCGCTGGCGCGCGAGGCCCAGGAGCTGGCCACGCAGCAGCAGGCACTCTCCGAGGCGATGAAGCGGGAGGGCACGCCGTCGCCCGAGCGGGTCGCGCAGCAACAGGAGTTGTCCAGGCAGGCGGACGCGCTGCAGGGGGCGCTGGAGGCCCTGGCGCAGCAACTGGGGAAGCAGGGCGAGGCGCAGGCGGCGGCGCAGGCCGGGCAGGCGGGCGAGAGCGTCGAGCAGGCTCGCCAGGCGATGGACCGCGCGGCGCAGCAGGCCCGGCAGCCGACGGGTCAACAGGCCGGCCAGCAGGCGGGCGCGACGGGCGAGCGGGCGGCGGAGGAGCTGGAGCAGGCGGCCCGGACGCTGGAGTCGGCCCGGGAGTCGATGGCCGAGTCGTGGCGCGAGGAGGCGCAGGAGAGCGTCCAGCAGGCGGCGAACGACGCGCTCGCCCTGGCCCAGCGCCAGAACGAGCTCCTCGAACAGATGCGCGAGGCCGAGCAGCAGGAGGACCAGACCGGCGAGCCGCAGGCCGGCCAGCAAGGGCAGTCGCAGCAACAGCCACCCGCGGCGGCGCAGGGCCAGCAGCAGGGCGCTCGCCAGGGTCAGGCCGGGTCTCGTGGCGAGCGCTCCCAGCAGGGCCAGGCGCCGAAGCAGGGGCAGCAAGGCGAGCGAGACCCGCAGGGTCAGCAGGGGCAACAGGGTCAGCAGGGTCGGCAAGGGCAGCAGGGTCAATCGGGCCAGCAGGGCCAGCAGGGCCAGCAGGGCCAGCAGGGCCAGCAGGGCCAGCAGGGAGGCGGCGCGGGGCAGCGGGGCGACCAGGCCGGAAGTCAGACGAGCCCGACCGGAAAGAGGCCGAGCGGCCAGGCGGGGCAGGGGGGGCAGGGAGGGCAGGGGAACCAGAGCGGCGCGTCGGATCTCCAATCGCTGCGTTCGGAGCAGGCCGCGCTGCAGCAGGGGTTGGAGGCGCTGGGTCGGAACCTCGAGGAGGCGGGCCGCCGGTCGGCGATGGTGGACCGCGACGTGGGTGCGGCGCTCGGGCGGGCGATGCTGAGCATGCAGCAGACGCTGGAGGCGATGTCGGGGCGCGACGGCCAGGAGCGGATGCCGATCGAGGAGGCGCAGCAGACGGTGGAAGCGCTGAATCGCCTGGCGCTCTCGTTGCTGGAGAACAGCGAGAAGATCGAACAGGCGCAGTCGGGGACGGGGCTCCAGGAGGCGCTCCAGCAACTCGCGGAGCTGGCCAAACAGCAGGGTTCGCTCAACGGGCAGGCGAACTCGCTCCTCCCGATGGAGCTCGGACCGCAGGCGATGGGTGCCCAGATGCAGCGACTCGCGCGGACGCAGCGCGACATCGCCAAGAAGCTGGGCGGGATGAACGACATGACGGGTGGCTCCGAGGACCTGCTCGGGCAGCTCGACGAGCTCGCCCGGGAGGCGGAGGAGATCGCGCGGGAGCTCGGGGGCGGCCGGATGACGCCCGAGCTGCTGGCCCGACAGGAGCGTCTCTTCCACCGGCTGCTCGACGCCGGGCGGACGCTGGAGCGGGAGGAGTACAGCGACCAGCGCGTGGCCGAGCGGCCGGGCGACGTGGACCCGTCGATGGCGCCGGCGCTGGATCCGGAGGTGCTGAACGGCGGGCCCCGCTATCCGGTTCCGGGGCCGGAGGCGCTGAGGGCGCTGCCGCCGGCGTACCGGAAGTTGATCCTCGAGTACTTCGACCGCCTGAATCGGCGGGACGCCGGGGCGGCGGCGAGGCGGAGCGGGGCCGCGGCGGGGAGGGAGACCCGGTGATGGCACCGCGCCCTGGCGGGGCGACCTCGGTCTGGATCGCCCGACTGCTGTGCGCGTTCGGCCTCTGCGCGGGCCTGGGCCGGGGCGCCCTGCTGGCGCAGGAGATGAACGGCCAGGGAGGCGAGGAGATCCGCCTCGTCCGGGAGGCCGCGGACCGGGAGGCCGCGGGCGACCTCACGGCGGCCGAGCAGATCCTGCGGACCGTTCTGGGCGCGCGGCCATCGTCGGTGAGCGGGCTGCTGTCGCTGGAGCGCGTGCTCCGGGTCCAGGGGCGGCTGGGCGAGCTGCTTCCGTTCCTCGACCGGCTCCTCGCGGAGGAGCCGACCTCGGCGGTCGGGCACCAGACCCGGTTGCGGATCCTCTCGGACCTGGACCGGATCGAAGAGCTGGAAGTGGCGGCGGAGGCGTGGATCGAGGCGACGCCGAAGGTGGAGACGCCGTACCGCGAGGTCGCCCGGATCTGGCAATCGCGTGGCGCGCACGCTCGCGCCGTCGAGGTCCTGAATCGGGGCCGGTCCCGACTGCGTCGCGATGATGCGCTCGCCCTGGAGCTGGGGGATGCGTACGTGGCGCTCCGCGAGGATGAGCGTGCGGTCCGAGAGTGGGACCGGGCCGTCGGTCGCGATGGCCGCGGCTTCACGCTGGTCCGGCGTCGCCTGGCATCGTCGGCGGATGGCGGCGCGAGGCTCCTGCCGCCGTTGATCGAGGCGCTGGTCCGATCGCCGGTCTCGACAGCGAGGCGTCGGGCCGCCGCGGAGCTGGCGATCGATGCGGGGCTGGAGGCGAGGGCCGAGGCGATC
>JAWLGW010000390.1:0-6388 GCA_041690735.1 Planctomycetota bacterium | reverse complement strand
TAAACGGCAGCCACGATCATGAGCGGTCGCGTCGACACCTGTGCGCGCTACCACCCGCCCTCGCAGCGACCGCTCATGATCGTGACCTGCCGTTTAGCGGCGACCGAGGGCCCGGGCCAGCTCGGTGCGGTTGGTGAGGCCGGTCTTGCGGTACACGCTGGAGAGGTGAACGCCGACCGTCACCTCGGAGATGCCCAGGCGTCGGGCGATCATGCGGTTCCCCAGCCCTTCCCCGGCCAGCGCCGCCACCTCGCGCTCGCGCGGGGTCAACCCCGCGCCCGCCGCCAGAGCGTCGAAGTAGGCGGGGGCCCCCCGCGCGACCGGCTCGACCAGCGTCGCCACCCGCGCCCCCCGCCCCCGGCCCAGAGCGGTCGAGCGGGCCCGCAGCAGGGCGCCGTCGCTGAGGCGCAGCACCCGCTCGACCCGGTCTCCCTCCAGCGCCGCGGAGGCCGATAGCCGGCGGGCGTCAGCGACCAGGGCGTCGGCGGGGAAGCGATCCTCGTCGAGGAGCAGCCGGCAGCAGCGGAGGGCGGCGTCGTCTGCGTGCACCACCCCGCCCCGCTCGTCGAACAGGATCACCCCGGCGGTGAGCGCGGCCGCCTCGGCGCGCGCCGCCAGGGCCGCGATCCGCTCGTGGAGGATCGCGCCGGACGCCGCCCGCACGACGTCGGGCGCCGCCAGCCGCAGCAGCTCCGCCTCGTCGTGGGTCATGTCCTGACCGCTGTCGCGGTGGATGCCCACCAGCAGCGTCGCGTCGCCGGGCATGGGGTGCACCAGGCCGAACACGTGCTTCAGCCGGTAGCGGGGGAGGAACTCGCCCGTGTAGGCGTCCTCGCCCCAGCGCCGCAGCGGCACCGCCTGGCGCAGCGAGACCGGCTCACCGGGCGAGGCGGTCGCGATCGGCAGCAGCGGGTCGTGCGCCCGGTAGACCTGCGCGTAGTCCTCCCCCGCCGACAGGTCCTCGTTGTGCATGTAGATGCGCTGCTCGGCGGCGTTCGCCAGCACGATCGACAGGCTGGAGAGGGGCACCAGGACCGCCAGCGTCTCCGAGATCGCGGCCATGCGCTCGTGGAACGAGTCACCCGTGGTGGCGTCGCGCGCCAGGTTCAGGAGGAGGTCGACCTGCTCCGAGGTGAAGGGCACGGCGCCGATCTTAGCGGGTAACCGATTGCGGCCACAAGCTTTCCGGCGACCTCATCAATCTTGATGATAGGCGTCACCGCGGTGACTTTCGGACCTTGTCGCTCCACGCCCAGGAGCGCCGCATGATCCGCCTCGCACAGCCTCGGGACGCCGCGCAGATCGCCGCTCTGCTCGAGGAGTGCTACCGCGACAGCTACCGCCTCAAGGAGTACCTCGACCCGGCCCACGTGGTGCGCTCCATGGAGGCGGGTCGAGCCTCGTGGGTCGTGGGCGAGGAGGCCGGTTGCCTGGTCGGCATGGCCTGCATGGAGTCGACGGGCCCGCGGGTGTGGGAGTACGGCCGCGGCGTCGTGTCGTGCGCTCACCGCAGCCGCGGGCTCCTGACGGCGATCGGCGCCCGGCTCCTGCACGAGGAGGCGCCGCGGGTCGGCGCTCGCTTCGTCACCGCCAGCGCCGTGACCAACCACCCCTACGCGCAGCGGAACACCCGCTCGCTCGGCATGGCCGCGACCGGGGTCCTCCTGGGCGTCGCCCCGGCCGACACCGAGATGGACGGCTTCGGGCGGGTCCGCCAGCCGGTCTCCATGGTGCAGCACGCCCTCAAGGTGTCGACGGACGAGGCGCCGCGCCGGCTGGGGCTCGAGGGCGCGGACCTCGTCCGGGCGCAGCGCGTCCTGGCGGCCCTCGAGATCGAGTCCGGTCGCTCGCCGCGTCGAGCCCCGCCCCTGCGGTGGACCTTCCGGCACGACGAGGCCTTCGGGATCGCCCACCTGCGGCCGGCGCTGTACGGCGCGGTCGGCCGGCTCACCGAACAGGCGCTCGGGCTGCGCGACACGGGACGGCGCCTGGTGTGGGTGGACGTACCTGCCGAGCACCCCGACGTCCAGCAGGCGGCCGACGCGCTGCGCGCCTGGGGCTTCGCCTTCGGCGCCTACCTGCCGGCGGGGGGCCCCCTGGGCGAAGACGTCCTGCGCCTGCAGCGGGTCCTCGACCCGGCCCCGTTCCGGCGAGAAGAGGTGGTGGTGCTCGAGGAGCACCAGCTGCTCCTCGACGAGATCCTGTGCGAGGCCGCCCTGGGCCCCCTGGTGCCCGCCTTGGCGGGCGCGCGGAGCGCCTCGTGAGCCGCTGGACGCTGCCCCTCCAGCGGGCCCGGCTGGAGGTCGACCAGACGCTCCGCAGCCGCGCCTTCTTCGCCCGCGCCGTGCGCGGGCGCCTCTCCCGCGGCGAGTACCTCGACCTGCTCACTCAGCTGGGCCTGCTCCTGTTCGCCTTCTCCCGCGAGCGCTCCGCCGACCTGCTGGCGCTGGTGGGGGACGACTGCGCGGCGCTGGGACGCGGCGCGCGCCTCCAGCCCCTGGGCGGGCCCGGCCCCTGCCCCACCACGGCCCTGATCGCTCGCCACCAGCCGAGCTTCGCCTCCTACACGGTGTGGGGAGAGGTCGGTCTGGCCCTGCTCGGCACCTCGTGGACCTGCGACGCCAGCCGGCGGCTGGAGATCGCCTACCCCCAGTCCACCCGCTTCCTGAGCGCGCTGTGCCGCCGCGCGACCCAGGCCCTGCTGACGGTCGAGCAGGCCGTCGCGGCGGCCGAGCTCGACGCGCAGGGCGCCTACGCCCTCGCCGAGCTGTCGCGGGGCGGTGTGCTGGGCCTCGCCACCTACCTCGACTCCACCTGGCCGCCCCCGGCGGTCGCCATCTCCCGCTGGAGCTGACCCATGAGCTACGAACCCTACTCCCTGTCGGACGAGATCATCGCCCGAGTCCGCGACGCCGACGGGCGCCTGCGACGGATCCCCTACTACGCGCGGCTGCTGCGCGGCGACGTCACCAGCGACGAGTACGCCGCCTGGCTGGTGCAGCTCCACAAGTACGTGCGCCACACCGAGCGCGGCGAGCGCGCCCTGGCGGACTCCATGACGGCGCGCGCGGACCACGACCCGGCCGCGCGCGGGATCATGGAGCTGGCCCGGGAGGAGGCGGCCGAGGAGGAGGGTCACGACCTGCTGCTCCTCGACGACCTGGCGGCGCTGTGGGGGGTCTCTCGGGACGCCGCCCGCGAGCGCGTGGAGCGCGAGCCGTCCGCGCCGTCGGTGGACGCCTGGGGCGGCCTGATCGACCTCATGCTCGCCCGCTACCCGCAGGGGGTGGTCGGCGTGGCGCTGGCCCTCGAGACCCTCGCGACCCTGCAGGTGCAGGAGATCTTCGACGGGCTGCTGCGCGCGCGGCAGATCCTGGCGATCGAGCAGGCCGTGTCGTTCGTGGCCGCCCACACCCCGGCGGTGGAGGAGCGGCATCAGGCGGCAGGGATCGAGCGGGCCGGGCTGCTCCAGGGGGCGGTCGAGCGCAGCGCCGCCTACTTCTACGCCGACGCCGCGATCTCGCTGTACGTGGGGATCGCCCGGTTCCTCGACGAGCGGTTCAGCGCGGCGCCGACCCGGCGGCTCCTGGAGGTGGTGTCGTGAACGCCCCGGTGAGCGACGTGCTGGCCGAGGTGGAGGGGCGGGCGACGGAGCTGTTCCCCGCGCGCGTCCCCGAGCCGACCGAGGTCATGACCCCCGAGGAGAGCGCCGCGCTGGCGACCTGGCAGGCCAGCCCGCTGGGGCGGGGCGTGTACGCCGGCCAGGCGCAGCACGCGATCGAGCGGCTGGAGCTCTCGACAGGTCGGGTGGTGTCGGTGGGCGAGGGCGAGGGGCGCCTGGCCTGGGAGCTGGCGCGCCGCCTGCCCCAGGCGGAGGTGATCGGCGTCGACCTGTGCCCCGAGGCCGTGGGCGCCGCGCGCCGCAAGCACCAGGCGCCCAACCTGCGCTTCGAGGTCGCCTCGGCCGAGGACCTGTCGGCCTTCGCCCCCGCCCGGGCGGTGGTGTGCATGTTCGCCCTCCACCACTTGGCGCGCCCCCAGGTGTCCCTGGCGTCCATGGCCGCGCTGCTGGCGCCGGGGGGCGGCGCCTACTTCATGGACCTCCGTCGCGACGCGTCCCTGGGCGCCTACTACCGGCGGCTGGACGAGTACGTGGCGGTTGCGCCGCAGGTCGCGCCGCTGTTCCGGGCCTCGATCGCGGCGGCCTACACCGACCGCGAGCTGGCGGACCTGCTGGCGCCGTTCACCGCCGACGGAGAGGTCGAGGTGGGTCGGGTGGAGTGGGGGGCCGCCGCCCGCGCCGCCTTCCGGGAGCAGGAGCCCGAGGCGGCGCTCACGCTCCCGCCGCTGCTGCAGGACACGCGCGGCCTGTGGTGCGAGGCCGTCGCGCGGCGGCGGTCGCCGGGGGGCGGACGCTGAAGCTCCTGGTCCCTGCGCGCGCCCAGGCGCCGGCGGACGCCCTGGCCCTGCTCGCCCCCTGCGCCGATCCCTTCCCGCTGTACCGTCGCCTGCGCGACGAGCGCCCGGTGTTCTTCCTCCCCGCCATGAAGAGCTGGGTGCTCCTGCGCCACACCGACTGCCTGGCGGCCCTGCGCGAGCCGCGCCTCAGCGCGGCCCGCACGCAGGCGCTGCTGCGGGCGCAGGTCCCCGACGCCGCGCCCGGGGAGCTGTCCGGTCTGGCGGGCGTCCTGGAGCGGACGCTCCTCATGAGCGACGGCCAGGCGCACCGGCGGCTGCGCAGCCTCGCCGCGCGCGCCTTCACGCCGCGCGCGCTGCAGGGGGCGCGCGGCCTGGTGCGCGGCGTGCTCGTCGAGCTGGTGGACGCGCTGGGAGCGCGGCCCGGCTTCGAGGCGGTGTCGGAGCTGTGCGCGCCCTTCCCGTCGCTCGTGATCGCGCGCCTCATGGGAGTCCCCGAGGCGGACTGGCCCTCGTTCCACCGGTGGACCCTCACGGTCACCCGGCTGTTCGGCAGCACCCTCCTGCCGAAGGAGGAGGCGGAGGCGGCGCAGGCCGCAGCCCTCGACATGCTGAGCTACTTCCAGCGGCTGGTGGTGGCGCGTCGCGCGGACCCGCAGGCGGACCTGATCAGCCAGATCGTGGCCCGTGGCGCCGACGCGGGGCTCGAGCCCGACGCGGTGGCGGTCCTGTGCGTCGAGATCGTGGGCGCGGCGCACAACACCACCCTCGACCTGCTCGCCACCGCGCTGCACACGCTGGTGACCCACCCGGGCGAGCGGCGCCGGCTGCGTGAGGAGCCGGCGACGCTCCGCACCGCGACCGAGGAGCTGCTGCGCTTCGCGGGGCCGCTCCTGTTCGCGAACCGGGTCGCGAGCGAGGACCTGCTGCTGGCGGGCCAGACCGTGCGCGCGGGGGAGCTGGTGAGCATGTTCCTCGCCAGCGCCAACCGGGACCCGGCAGCGTTCGAGGCGCCGGAGCGGCTCGACCTCGGCCGGCAGGAGAACCCCCACCTGTCCCTGGGGGGCGGGGCGCACGTGTGCCTGGGGGCGCCCCTGGCGCGGATCGAGCTGGAGGAGCTCCTGACCGTATTGACCGAGCGGCTCCCCGCCCTCGAGCTCGACGGCCCCGTGACCTGGCGCGACAGCATTCAGCTGCGCGGGGTGGCCTCGCTGCCGCTGCGGACCAGGTAGCCCGGCAACGCGGCGAGCTGCTCCGAGTCGGCGGCGGTGACGGTCCCCTTGCGGAGGCCCCGCTCAGCCGCCCCGATCGGACTCGGGAATGGCGCTCCAGTCCACGCCCGGCAGGGCGGGGGGCGCGAGGTCGAAGCGCCGGGCGAAGAACTTGATGGTCGCGAGCTCCGCGGGCGCCACGTCGTCGTCGACGGCCGCCAGGCGGCACAGGTCCTCCAGCAAGCGGGCCTGGAGCTGGGGGTGGGTGACCTGCGCGGCGAGCGCCTCGAGGCCGCGCGGCTCGAGGTCGCGCTCGCCCAGCGCCACGCCCAGGTCGCTGGCGGCGAGGTGGAGCACCTCCATCTCCGCGTCGGCGACCTCCCCGTCGGCCCAGGCGAGCGAGCTCAGCACCCGCAGGAAGGTCTTCTTCTCGCTCCGCGACGGCTCCATGGACGGCTCCTCCTGCGCCGACGATCCTCCGCGCCCCGGGGGGCGCCGTCAACGGACGCCCGCGATAGAGTGGCGCCCCTCATGACCTCCCCCCCTCCTGCTCCGGCCGTCCTGCGCGCGCGCGAGGTGGTGAAGCGCTACGGCGAGCTCACCGCCGTGGCGGGCGTGAGCTTCGAGGTGCGCGCGGGCGAGTGCTACGGCCTGCTGGGGCCCAACGGCGCCGGCAAGACGACGCTGTTCAAGATGATCACCGGCCTCGCTCGCCGCAGCGCGGGCGAGCTGAGCGCGTTCGGCCTCGACCCCGAGCGGGA
>JAWLGW010000389.1:0-6391 GCA_041690735.1 Planctomycetota bacterium | reverse complement strand
AACGGAGGCGCACGAGCATGGATGGTCGCGTCGACCAGCCTCCGAGCCAGAAGACGCTCTCGCGCGACCATCCATGATCGTGCACCTCCGTTTAGCGCCTACAGACCCAGCGCGGTCGCCGCCGCCGCCGGGGAGACGTCGCCCGCGGTCACCCGCTCCAGGAGCGCCTCCCGCAGGCCGCCGAAGTCGGCCGCGGCGGCGAGCTCCTCGGGCGCGCGCGCGCCGCCGCGGATCGCCTCGCGGAGCGGCGCCTCCAGGCTCAACAGCGCGCCGACCGCCACGCGGCCGCGGCGGCCCGTCCCCTCGCACGCCTCGCACCCGGCGTTGGCGCTCACCTGCAGGGCGCGCCGCGCGGCCGGCAGCTCGAGGCGGTCGGCGTCCTCGGGGCGGAGCCGCTCCTGCGACCGGCAGGCGAGGCAGCTCTTGGGTACCAGGCGCTGGTCGAGCACGCCCAGGGTCTCGTCGGCCACCAGCGCCGGAGCCACCTCGCCCACCGCCAGCAGGCGCGCCAGCGCCCGCGGCGCGTCCGGCGCGTGGAGGCAGCTCAGCATGAGGTGGCCGGCCGCGGCGATCTGATACAGCAGGCGCATGCTCTCGGGGTCGCGCAGCTCGCTGACGTAGCCCACGTCGAGGTCGGCGAGGAGCATGCGCCGCATGATCGCGACGAAGCCGAGGCCGTCCTGGACGGGCGCCTGCACCAGCCCGTCGATCAGCAGCTCGACCGGATCCTCGGCCGTCATGACCTTGAGGTCGGGGCGGTTCAGCTCCGCCAGCAGGCTGTAGGCGGTGGTCGTCTTGCCGCTCCCGGCCGGGCCGTTCACCACCAGCACGCCCTTGCCGCGGCGGACCGCGCTCCGCAGGTCGCGCCGGACGCCCTCGCTGAACCCGAGCCGCTCGAGGGACAGGATCACGCGGGCCGGGTCGAGCAGGCGGAGGGTCACCGACTCCCCCAGCGCGGAGGGGTAGGAGGCGCACCGGACGTCGACCTGCCGGTCCGCGAGGGGCTCGAAGAACTGACCCTCGCAGGCGTCTGGCGCGGTGAGCCCCGCCAGGCGCTTCACCGCCCGCACCACCTCGTCCCCCGCCTCGCCCGCCAGGGCGGGCTGGGCTCGGCGGAGGACGCCATCGATCCGCTCCCTGACGTCGAGCCCCGCGGCCCCCGGCGTCAGGTGCAGGTCGGTCGCCCCGCGGGCGAGGGCGTGGCGCACCAGGAGTCGCGCCAGGCGCTCCCCTTCGTCTGGACTCGCCTCGAGGATCGCCGTCACTGCTCCGCCCCCTTCCAGCTCGTGGAGGCGCTGGCCGCACTCGCGCCGCGCCCGCTCCAGGTCCGCGCGACGCTCCTCGCCGCGCGCCGTGGCCCCGCTGAGCAGGGCCTCCACCGCGTCACGGGTGAACCGCCACCGCCGCCCGACCTTGGTCCCGCGCAGCTTCCCCTCCCGCAGCCAGCGGTAGTAGGTGGCAGGGGAGATCCCGAGCAGGGTCTGCACCTGCTCAGCGTTCAGGGAGTTCGGTTCGCTCATCACTGTCGTAGGCTATCAGTGACTATCATAGTATGCCAATAGCTTTCGGTCGGGCGACGTAAGTCAAGCGCGCCGCGGCGCGGGTGGGAGGAGACATCGACGTGGCCCCGCCCTTGCCTCCTCTCCTCCCATGGCGGCTCCCCAGGACCGAATCCAGATCCTCCTCCTGTCCCTGATCGCGGCGGTGGTCGGGTTCGCGGCCCTGAGGGAGGCCTACTTCGTCGCCCTCCCCCTGGTGCTGGCGTTCTTCGTGACGGTGCTGGTGTGGCCGCTGAACGCCGCCCTCCTGCGGCGGCTGCCCAGGCGTCATCGCTGGGTGGCGATCGTGACCACCATGCTGGTCGTCGTCGCCGCGCTGGGTGCCTTCGCGGGTGGCGCCTGGTACATGGTCTACCGGGTCGTCCGCGACCGGTTCCCCGAGGCGGCCGAGGCCCTGCGCGACGCGCAGGAGCGCCTGGGCGGCTGGCTGACGGAGCGGGGGCTCTCGCCCGAGGAGGAGGGGGGCTGGCTCGTGTCGGCGGTGATGGAGTGGGCGCAGACCACGGCCGTCACGGCCACCGAGCTGTTGGCGGGCCTGGGGCTGACGCTGTTCTTCGTCCTCCTCATGCTGATCGAGGCGGGCCAGTGGAAGGAGACGCGCGCCCGGGCGGCCCCCGCGGAGCGGGCGGCCCGGGTCGGCGCCGCCGTCGGCGCCATTACCACGCAGGTGCGGGTCTTCCTGGCGGTGCAGCTCGTCGTGGCCAGCATGACCGCCGCCGCCACGGCGCTGTGGCTGTGGGCCATGGGGGTCCCGCTGGTGCCCCTGTGGGCCGCGTTGACCTTCGTGCTCGACTTCGTGCCGAACATTGGGCCGGTCCTGGCCGTGAGCCTGGTGACGCTCGTGGCGCTGGCGACCCTCGACACCGGGGGGGCGGTCGCCGTCGGGATCGGCGGGCTGCTGATCCAGAACCTGTTCGGCAACTTCATCGACCCGCGGCTCAAAGGCCGGCACATGTCGATCTCGCCGCTGGTCGTGCTGGTGTCGGTCGTGTTCTGGGCCTGGCTGTGGGGGCCGGTGGGCGCCGTGATCGGGGTGCCGCTCACCGCGACCGCGATCATCGCCATGGCCCACGTCCGCCCCTTGCGGCCGGTGGCGCTCCTGCTCAGCCGCAACGCCGACTGGGCGAAGCTCGACGAGCAGGCGCAGAGCGGCGCCGAGGCCGTGGAGCAGGCCCGCTCCGAGGCGGAGCAGGCCCGCTCCGAGGCGGTCGGTGCCGGGCGCTGACCTCGCCCGGCCGGGACCACCGAGGTTCACCGCGCGCGCCGGCGGCCGTACACGTGACGTGCGCGACCGCGGCGCGGGGCAGGGCTCAGGTGCGCGAGGCCTCGAAGATGCTCTGGATCGAGTCGTCGAGGGCGGCGTCGAACGCCTCGTCGCTCTGGTCGGCCGACCGGCCCTCGGACAGGGCGCGGCTGAAGCTGGCGATCATGCCCTCGTTGCGGGCCAGGCGGGCGTTCGACTTGCTGCGGCTGTAGCCGCCCGACAGGGCCACCACCCGAATGACGTTGGGGTGGTCGATCAGGCGCGAGTAGAACCCGTCCTGCTCGGGGAGGGTCAGCTTGAGCATGACGAGCTGCTCGGGGTCCAGCTCGTCGAGGTGCTCCACGATCGCCTTCTCGAGCAGGCGCTCGGCATCGGCCTTGTCGGGGCAGCCGATGTCCACCTCGGGCTCGACGATCGGCACCAGGCCGGCCGCGACGATCTGGAGGGCGACCTCGAACTGCTGAGCCACCACCCGCTCGATGCCCCCGGGGCTGACCTTCTTGATCACCGAGCGCATCTTGGTGCCGAACACGCCGTTGGCCCGGGCGCGCTCCAGCAGGTCGTCCAGGCCCGGCATGTCCTTCATGACCTGCACGCCGTCCTGCTCGTCGGCCAGGCCCTTGTCGACCTTGAGGAAGGGCACCACCCGCTTCTCCTCCCACAGGTACTGGGCCGAGCCCTTGCCGCGGATCTGGCGGTCCATGGTGTTCTCGAACAGGATCGCGCCCAGGATCCGGTCGCCGTTGAAGGCGGGCGAGGTGATGATCCGGGTGCGCATCTCGTGCACCTTGGCGAACATCTCCTCGTCGCCCGAGTAGGCCGACTCGGGCACGCCGTACAGGCGCAGGGCCTTGGGGGTGCTGCCGCCGCTCTGGTCGAGCGCGGCGATGAAGCCGTCCTGGGAGAGGACCTTGATGAGCTGCTGAGTCATGGGCATGGCTTGCTTCCGTGGCTGAGGGACCGTCGGCCGTCGAGCGGCGGAGTCTGCCCGATCAGCTCCAGGTCTTCAACCGGGGCGGGCCTGAGCTCCCCTCCCAGGGGCGCGCGCCTCACGAGTGGGCGAAGAGCAGCCGCACCCCCGCCAGCAGGACCAGGCCCAGCAGGAGGGCCAGGAAGTGGACCAGGTTCTCCTTGGCGCTCGCGCTGTGCTTCACCTCGGGGATCAAGTCGGCGGCGGCGATGTAGACGAAGTTCCCCGCCGCGAACGGCACCAGGAAGTCGACGTTCAGCGCGAAGGAGGCCGAGTAGGCGACGAGCCCTCCTGCCAGGAAGGTCAGCGCGGAGAGGAAGTTGTAGAACAGGGCCCGGCGCTTGGACCAGCCGCCGTGGACCAGGATCCCGAAGTCCCCCAGCTCCTGGGGCACCTCGTGCGCCGCGGCGGCGATCCAGGCGGTGACCCCCACCCGGATGTCGATCAAGAAGGCCCCCGCGACCGCCAGGCCGCCCACGAAGTTGTGGACCGCGTCCGCGACCAGGATCAGGTAGGTGAGGGGTCGGTGCTCGCTCACGGCGCGGTGACAGTGGTGCCAGTGGAGGAACTGCTCCAGCACGAAGAACGTCACGAAGCCCACGACGATCCAGGCGTACACCGGGAGGCCGTTGCCCATCTGCGCCACGGCCGCGGGGATCATGTGGAAGAAGGCGCCGCCCAACAGAGTGCCGGCCGCGAGCGCCACCAGGGGGAGGAGCAGGCGCTTGAGCGTCCGCTCCTCGAGGATCAGCGTGACGCTGCCCACCAGGGCGATCGCGGCCATGAGCAGGCCACTGAGCAGGATCCACAGGAACGTCGTCACACGGCCAGGCCTCGAGGCGGGCCAACAGCCGACGGCGTCGCCCTCACCCACCGTTCATTGTGCCTGCTCGTCAAGGTCGCAGGGACCACAGCGCATGTCGCTCTCCTCGCTTCGAGGCGCGCGGGAGACGAAGCGGCGGGCACGACGCTTGCGCTGCTGGCCCGGTGAGAGCGGGCGCGAGCCAGCCGGTACAGGGGCCCGTAGCGCCGCGGAGAACGACCGCTGGACGAGCGTCGGAGAGGTAGGTGTGACGTGAAGGAGCCGCTGGGCTGCGGGCGCCCCACGGGGGGGGCGGTGGCGGAAGAGCCCGGTCGGGCCGAGGAGACGACACGAGTGAGCACGCAGGGACGGACCCAGGCTCGGGTCGGGCACGCCGCCCCAGACTTCGTCGCGCCCGCCTACGCCGAGGGCGGCTTCAAGAAGGTCCGGCTGTCGGAGTACCTGGGGAAGTGGGTCGTCCTGTGCTTCTATCCGGGCGACTTCACCTTCGTCTGACCGACCGAGCTGGCGGCGGTCGCCGCCAACCATGACGCGTTCAAGGCGCTCGGTGTCCACTTCCTGGCCATGAGCGTCGACAGTCAGTTCGTCCACAAGGTTTGGCAGGAGACGGAGCTCTCCAAGATGGTCGAGGGGGGCGTCCCCTTCCCTCTGCTGTCCGACGCCGGCGGGCGGATCGGCGAGGTCTACGGCGTGTACGACCGCGATGGCGGGGTCGACGTCCGGGGCAGGTTCCTGATCGATCCCGACGGCGTGGTGCAAGCGATCGAGATCCTCACGCCTCCGGTCGGTCGCAACGAGGCGGAGCTCCTCCGGCAGATCCAGGCGTTCCAGCGGGTCCGGGAGGCTGGGGGCGCCGAGGTGTGTCCTGCGGGTTGGCGTCCGGGGGACCCGACGCTCGCGCCGAGCGAGGAGCTCGTCGGGCAGGTGTGGAAGGAGTGGAAGCCGAGGCGCTCGGCGCCCGTCGGCGAGCAGCAGGTTTCACAGGGTTAGGAGCGAGGAGGAGAACATGACGCGCGTCGCCGAAATGCACCAGGACCATGTCCAGTGGACCAACGACCACGAGATGTGGCTCGGTGAGATCGACCTGTGGCAGCAGCAGCACTCGCGAGCCTTGGCCGACCTGCAGCGTCTCGAGGCGGCCATTCGCGATCACGGTGCGGCGCTCATGGAGCACGCCAGCAGGCTGCGGCTCATGGACCGCGAGGTGAAGGTGCACGAGCAGGGCCTGGTCGCGCAGGAGAAGGGCGGCAGGGGAGACGACCGCCTGGCCGACGTCCACGACGTCCGGGCCAAGGCTCACGAGCGCGTCGCGGCCGAGCACGCGCGGATCAAGGCGCACCACCAGCGTGTGGTGGTGGCCCTCCGCGAGGCGATCAAGGTCGCCAGCGAAGCGCTGTAGCCGTGAACGTCGACGACGTCCTGCGGACCGCCATCGAGGACGAGTATCAGGCGCGGGCCACCTACCGGGCGATCATCGCCGCGTTCGGGCCGGTGCGGCCGTTCGTGAACATCGTCGAGAGCGAGGAGCGCCACGTCCAGGCCCTGCTGGGCCTGTACGAGCGCTTCGGCCTGCAGCCCCCCCGCGACGACTGGCCCGGCAAGGTCGGCGCGCCCGCGTCCCTCGCCGACGCCTGCCGCAGCGCGATCGCCGCGGAGGCGGAGAACGCCCGGATCTACGAGCGACTGCTGGCTGAGACCGAGGACGCCTCCGTGCGGCGGGTCCTCACGAATCTGCAGCGGGCGTCCCAGGAGAACCACCTGCGCGCCTTCCAGCG